>JBHARQ010000056.1:0-26277 GCA_041831015.1 Simonsiella sp.
CAAGACATCAATCAGTGGAGCGAAGTTGATATTCAACAGGTGGTCAATAAACTGAATTTACGACCGCGTAAATGTTTAGGTTGGAAAACACCTTATGAAGTTTACTTCAAAAAATCGTTGCACTTGGTTTGACAATTCAAGACAAAAATTTATCCGCAAACAATTCAAACGATACCACATTATCTTTTTCAGGCAGCCTGAAAAATCCCAACTTCTCATGCAATTTCAAACTCGCCACATTATCCGCCAACACCAGCCCACGCACTTCACGCGCCCCCAGTTCCGCAAACGCCCACGCCAACGCCAGCCGTCCCATACGCGTACCATTGCCACGCGGACAATCGGGCGCGGTGTAGAACCCCCATTCCCACACGCCATCGTCTAATTTTTTGAAACTGATGTAGCCTTGCGGAATATGGTTTAGCTGATAAATCAACATGATAAATTCAGGATTATGCAACTGCTTGGCAAACCACACGGCGTGATTTTCCCAAATCAACTCATCGCGCTGAAACATAAATCGGCGAATATCCGCATGATTGCGCCATTCAAACACACGGCGCACATCGTCCACTTGGGCGGGGCGAATGCTCGCGCTGTCTGAAAATTGCGCCATATCTTCAATATGTTGCACCACACGCATTGCGCCCAAACCATCGCACACTTGACGCGCTCGCTGGCTGATTGGCGCAAGTTGAGCGCGAAGTTGGGCAATGGTTTCGGCAAATTTGGGCGTGTCCACGTCCGCCATTTCCAGCGCAAGAGACGCGCCAATGCCTTGTAATTGCTCGGCAATCGTGCGTTGATTGTCCGCCAACACCAACATCACGCTCGGCAAACCCAAACAACAGCGTTCCCAAGACGTGCTACCTGACGCGCCAATCGCCCAATCCGCTTGTGCCATGTGTTCCGCCATATTATTGATATTAACCAATACCTTACATGAAAATGGCGCAGTTTCAGCAAATGCGCGAACGCTGTCAATATGCGGAGCGGTCGCGCCCATAATCACGGTTACATCCAAATCGTGATACGATTGTTTGGCAAATTGTGTCAATATTTTCAATGTGATATTGTCTTTATCCACACCGCCCAAATTAATGAACACGCGTTGATGACTGGGGCTGGTGTCGCGTTTGGCTAAACTGTCAGTGCGCCATTGTGCAAATTCGGGGCGCAATAAAGCGTAGCGCGTCCCTGCCAACACGCGACAATGTTCAGGCACAAGCCCTTGATAATCCTGAATATGATGACCTAAATTTTGGTCTAACACGATGTCGGCAATATGGGCGCGGTCGTGCAAATCGTCAATCGCCAGCAAACGTGTGCCATTGATGGCGGTGGCGTGGCGTTCCCAATCGGCAGACAGCGCGTAGTGGTCGCACACAATCCAATCGGGCGCAAATTCGGCAATATGCGGTGCGCAATCGGCAATATCTTGCGCTTGGGTGGTGCCAAGCCATGCAGAATGTGGCAAATTATCAAACACTTGGGGCGACATCATCGCTGGCAACAACACGCATTCAAACCCTTGCGCCAACACGGTATCGCGCAAATGCCCTGCGTGTTCGCGCATAATAAAACGCACGCTGTGTCCGCGTTCACGCAAGCGGTTTGCCAAAGTTAAGCAACGCATAATATGTCCGCTACCGATTTGGATTGATGCGTCTGCGCGGAATAGGAATTTCATGATTGACCTGTTAGTTTGTCTGAAAAAAAGAATGCTTGCAATATGATACCGCAAGCATTCTTTTTTTACTCAATTATTTGTTAGACTTTTTACGATTACACGATTTACACAACATCTGACAATTTTCTTCCACCGTTTTTCCACCTTCGCACCAAGGGGTAATATGGTCGCCTTCCATTTCAGCCAATTCAAATTTTTGTTGGCAATGTGGACACACCCCACCTTGTTTTTCAAAAACTTTCTGTTTCAGGCTGTCTGAAAAAGTGCGAATATTCAAATATTTCTCATCGCGTGTCAAAACATAGGGATAAATCCCTTTTTTATTTTCCACTTCATCATCGGCAATCAAAGCTGCGATTTCCGTTTCCAATTTTGCCGCGTCATACAATTCATCTTTAAAACGATTGTACAGCAAGCCCCAATCTTGACCTTTCATCAATTTTGTGCGCTTGTTTTGGAAAGTCGCTTCCACCCACGCAATCACATTTTGAAAATATCGCCACAATGCACCCGCATTTGGTTCATGTTGATGAATTGCCATATATTTTTCAATACTTTTGTCATCAACTTCCACATTTGCCAGCCACGCAATCGCCGTTTCCAAATAATCTTGGCGAATAGGCGAACCATTCAAATAATCCTTGCCAACTTGATAAGCAACACATTGATTTTTACTGAAATATTTTTTTGCATCAGTAACCCAAGAGCCAGCATAAACCGCATTACGCAATTCTTGTTCAGTCAATTTTTCGCCAGCAATATTAATTGTTTTGAACCAATCCAATTTTTCGCTGTCCTTGCCCTGACATTGATAAACCGTTAATTCATAATCCAAAATTTTCTTTTGTTCATCGGGCTGCAAATTGTGAAAATAGCGCAGCATATAAGCAAAATCGCCTGCCACATACTGACAAATAGAAATCGTGCGCTGTTGCCCGTCCACAATTTCAAATGTGCCATCATCGCGCACCGCCCAATACATCACATTGAGCGGAAAACCTTTTAATACTGTATCAATCACGGCATCGCGTTGTTTGTCTTTGTACACAAATTCACGCTGATACGGTGGGCGCACATCAAGCAAACCATTAAATGCACGAACACCGTTTTCTTGATTATCTTCATAATTTTCAACTAATTGGCGGATTTTGATGATGGTCATTTCAATTTTCATGATGATTTTTCTGCCTTTTTGTTTTTAATAAAAACTCTTGCATATACAACTTTTCTGTTAATTAAAGGTCGTGCATCTTTTGAGCCTTGAAATGGAATACCAACAATTTCAGCATCATAGCCTGCTGATGCACACATACCAAAAATTTCAAATTGTTCAGGATTATATTTATCTAAAAATGTAATTGGAACACCCATTACACCATCATAATCATATGGAATTTCAGATACTTGTCCTACTTCAATCGCATCATAATTATCATATTTAGGATACGTTTCAGGGGTATATTTTCTAATTAACGTTAATTCTTCATGCCGTTTATCGTGGTCTAAATTGGTAAACCAACACGCTTGCGCTCGCGCTTTAATCACGCCGTCAATAATGCGATAACTGCTGCCTGCTTTTTTCTTTTCCACCAAAACAGCCGCGTAATCATCGGGTACGCCAAACAACATATCTGTTCCCATTGGCGTTACGCCCAGCCACATTTGATTATTTTGAATAAGGGGGAAAATTTCTTTGTAAGTAATGGCATTTTTGTTGCCAATAATCAAGAATTTTTTTTCATATTCAATCAATTGAGCCACATATTCCCGAAACAGCGAAAATGGCGGATTGGTTACCACAATATCTGCTTGTTTCAGCAATTCAATACATTCCGCGCTGCGAAAATCGCCATCACCTTGCAATGGTTTAATTGCAATTTCATCGGGATTGGGCAAATTATCGCCATTTTTATCGCCGATATATTCTAAATAGATGGCGTGTTCGCTGTCGTTTTGGCTGAATAAATCGCGGTTTTGGCTTTTGTAACAAGTGGCAATCAGTTTTTTCAAACCCAATTGCTCAAAATTGTAGGAGAAATAGTGAAAAAAATTGCTCACGCGTGGGTCATCGCAATTGCAGTAAACAATTTTGTCTTTGAAATGATGTTTGTAGTGACGCAATTCTTTCTCAATATCGGAAAGTTGCGTATAGAATTCATCGTTTTTGGCGCGGTTTGCCGCGTGTAAACTTTGATTGCCAGCCATGATTACGCCCCTTTCTCAATGAAAAAGGCGTGCAGGCTGCCTGAAAATGCGTTAAGCGTTAGCGAACTTGCGAACTTGCGAACTTGCATGATATTTTCCTTAAATAAAAATATTATTTTACCATATTATGTTGATTTTTAAAAGTATTTAATAAATTTAATGCAGCCTAATAAGCGCACTATTCCGCCAATTCCAACACCTTCGCCAGCAATTCCGCGCGAACCCAATCTTCTGGTGTATCAATATCTTGCACACGATAACGCGGTAATGGCACGCCTACGCTGTGGCTATTGAAAATCGGCTTTTGCGCCAGCCATGCTTGCGCTGTCCCCCAGTAAAATTCCCCTGCATCGTGCCAAGCCTCTTCCAAATCCTGCGAACGCACCGCAAACAACTCAGGCTGAAACATTGCCACTTCGCCTTGTTCATTCATTCGCAAAGCGCGTTGAATGGGAAACGCAAAACTGCACACCGAAAACGCAAAATCCGCCCCCGTGTCGCGCAACTGCTGAAAACCACGTTGCAAATCATCGGTTTGCACAAAAGGCGCGGTCGCGTAAATACAGCACACCGCATCGCCTGACCAGCCATTTTGTTGCATAAAATCAACTGCATGGGCGATAACCGCGCCCGTTGTCGCAAAATCATCAGACAATTCAGGCGGTCGCACAAACGGCACATTCGCGCCATATTCACGCGCCACTTGCGCGATTTCGGCATCGTCTGTGGAGACGATGATGTCGCTGAACAATCCGCTTTGTTGCGCCACAATAATGCTGTGGGCAATCATGGGTTTGTTGTTGAATAATTTAATGTTTTTGCGTGGAATGCGTTTGCTACCGCCACGCGCTGGGATAATGCAAAGGGTCATGGTTTCAGGCTGCCTGTAATGCTTGTTTTAATATTTCAACTACTTGTTTTTGTTCATTATCAGATAAATCAAAATACAGGGGCAAGCTAATAGCTTGGGCGTAATAGCGTTCTGCGTTTGGAAAATCGCCTTGTTTGAAACCAAAATGTTGGCGGTAATAGGGTTGGGTGTGGACGGGAATGTAATGAACATTCACGCCAATTTCGTGTTGTTTTAAATAATCAAATACAAATGTTCGCTTGTCTGATGCCACTTGAATGGGATACAGATGGAGCGCGGAGCGGTTGCGTGGGTCGCGGTAGGGCAGGGTAATGGGTAATTTTGCCAATAAATCATCGTATTGTTGGGCAAGTTGATGACGGCGAGCGATAAATTCTTTTAAACGGGTCATTTGGCTTAAACCAAGTGCGCCTTGTAATTCGGTCATGCGGTAGTTGAAACCCAAATCAATTTGTTGGTAATACCATGCGCCATCGCTGTTGCCTATCATTTCGGCGGGGTCGCGGGTGATGCCGTGTGAACGCAGTTGTGCCATTTTGTTGGCTAATTCGGCGTAATTGGTCATTGCCATACCGCCTTCGGCTGTGGTGATGATTTTGACGGGGTGAAAGCTGAACACGGTGATGTCGCTGTATTGGCAGTTGCCCACTTTGCCATCACGATAGCTTGCGCCAATGGCGTGAGACGCATCTTCAATAATATGGAAACCGTATTCATCGGCTAATTGTTTGATGGCTTGCATATCGCACGGTTCGCCACATAAATGAACGGGAATGATGATTTTGGGTAATTTGCCGATGCGTTGTGCGTGGGCGAGTTTGTCGCGCAAATGTTCAACGGATAGGTTTAAGGTTTGCGGGTCAATGTCCACAAAATCCACTTCCGCGCCACAATACAGGGCGCAGTTGGCAGAGGCGACAAAGGTGGTGGGCGTTGTCCATAAAATATCGCCTTTGCCCAAACTCAACGCCAAGCAAGCAATATGTAATGCAGAAGTCGCGCTATTAACGGCAATGCCATATTCTGCGCCACAATATTGTGCAATGGCGCGTTCAAAAGCAGGGACTTGGTTGCCTTGTGTCAGAAAATCGGATTGTAAAACGCGTACAACGGCGTCAATATCGGCTGGGGAAATGGTTTGTTTGCCGTAGGGAATCATGGTGTTTCTCTTTAATATGAAATAATGAGATTTTTTGAAATGCTACCTGAAACAGTAGATATACCGTCATTCCCGCGCAGGCGGGAATCCAAATTTAAATCAAACAAACTTTTGTTTAAAAATAAGTTTCTTAAATTTACAAATGGATTCCCGCCTACGCGGGAATGACGATTTTTTTATTTTGTCATATACCAAAAGGCTATCTGAAAGTTTAAATCGCGCCAATTTTATGTTGATTGGCATCAATCCAAGCGCGTAATTCGTCAATGCTCATCCATTCCGCATTATTATCGCTGGAATAAACAAATCCTTCTGGCACTTTCACGCCATCTTTAATGCGCTCGGGCGAATCGCTCCAACCATTAATCGCAGGCAAAATCTTGAAATGTTCAGGATATTCATAGGTGTGGAACGAATCTTCCGCGCTAATCATTTGTTCATGCAATTTTTCGCCAGCACGAATACCAATGATTTCATGGCGACATTCAGACGCAACCGCCGTTGCCAAATCGCCAATCGTCATAGACGGAATTTTCTTCACATAAATTTCACCGCCCACCATATCATCAAACGCATGCCACACCAGCTCTACGCCTTGTTCTAGCGAAATCATAAAGCGCGTCATGCGCGTATCGGTAATCGGCAACACGCCTTTATCACGCACCGACAAGAAAAACGGAATCACCGAACCACGCGAACCCATGACATTGCCATAACGCACCACCGCAAAACGTGTACCATGTTCGCCCGAATACGCATTGCCCGCCACAAATAATTTGTCGGACGCCAATTTGGTTGCGCCATACAAATTCACAGGGCTACTGGCTTTGTCAGTGGACAACGCCACCACTTTTTTCACGCCTTTGTCAATGCAAGCGTCAATCAAATTCATCGCGCCATTGATGTTGGTTTTCACGCACTCAAACGGATTGTATTCGGCAGTCGGCACAATTTTGGTCGCCGCCGCGTGAACCACATAGTCCACACCGTCCAAAGCGCGATACAAACGGTCTTTGTCGCGCACATCGCCAATAAAAAAGCGCACTCGTTTGTCGCCTTGAAATTTTTTTGCCATCTCCCATTGTTTCATTTCATCGCGTGAAAAAATGATGATTTTCTTGGGATTGTATTTCGCTAAAGTCATGGGAACAAAGGTGTTACCAAATGAACCTGTGCCACCTGTTACCAAAATCGTTGCATTGCTTAACATAATCAGTTGCCAATTAAAATATAAAGTTGGATTATAGCGCAATTTATTTGAACTTCGTTTCAGGCTGCCTGAAGATATTTTTGTGATTTTTGTACAAAAAAATCCACAAAATATTAAACTTTATCAATTTTATATCAAATAATCATTGCCAATTCGTTAAAATATCAGTATGTTACAACATTCAGATAATCTGAAATAAGCAATTTTGATTTTTACAATGACAAAATAAGGAAACCATAAGATGTTGATTACCAATTTAGAATATGTCCCTGACCACCGTATTGTGAAACATTTTGGTTTGGTGCAAGGCTCAACGGTGCGTTCTAAACACGCAGGTCGTGATTTTATGGCGGGATTAAAAAATATGTTTGGTGGCGAATTGAAAGGCTACACCGAGCTATTAAACGAATCGCGTGAAGAAGCATTGGAGCGCATGACAGAACAAGCACGCCAAGCAGGTGCCAATGCCGTATTAAATGTCCGTTTTTCCACATCATCGGTGGCGGCTGGTGCGGCAGAAATTTTTGCTTATGGTACGGCTGTGGTATTGGAAAAGGCTTGATTTATGGAAATTTTGATGGAATTTTCTGGTTGGCTGTTGATGCTGGTGTTGCTGATTGTCGCATTTATTACAGGCAGCCGTGATGAGAAAAAACACTATGCCAGCATTTTACAGCGTGAAGACGAATTGCGTCATATCATGATTATCCCTGTTAAACATCCCCCAAAAAATTTTGTGGAACAACAATTGGTGATGGGCAGCGTTGTGATTTCCAGCAATTATTTCACGCGCTTGTTGTCGGCGTTTCGTAACTTTTTTGGTGGCAATATGCAAAGTTATGAAACCCTGCTTGACCGCGCTCGCCGTGAAGCCATTTTACGCATGAAAGCCCAAGCCGATGAATTAGGTGCAGAATTGATTTTAAATATGAAATTTGAAACGGCGACCTTGGGGAATATCCACAACCCACAAGAACAAGCTGCACTTGGCACCGTAGAAGTATTGGCATATGGCACGGCAGGCAAAAAGAAATCACGCTCACCCGTGCAGGCAGCCTGAACATCATGCAATACGAAAACCCCAAATTTGACGAAAGCAAAAACCCCAACGTTACCCATGACCCCTATCAATTAGGCGAATTGCGAGCATTGTTGGGGTATTTGCTCGTCACCTTGGTGGCGGTGTGGTTGCTAATTGAAATGATTGTGTTTACCTTACCAAGAACCATCAGTTTAGAGCGTGAACGACAATGGTTTCAATTTATTGGCGCAAAAATCATTATTGATGAACGCACATCGCCCGACCCTGAATTACAAAAACTTGCCGACCAACTGGCAGTTCACATGAAATTACCGCCCAAATCCGTCAGCGTGTACATCAGTGAACAAAATATTCCCAATGCGTATGCCACTTTTGGGGGCAATATTGTCCTGTATCGCGGATTACTCAACCGTTTAAAACACGAAGAAAGCGTGGCGGCTGTATTAGCGCACGAAATGGCGCACATCAAACATCGCGACCCATTGCGTTCCATGTCGCGTAGTTTATTTTATAGTGCGGTGGCGGCTGCTTTTGGCAGCGATTCACAAATGCAAAAACTTGCCACATTAGAAGGTTTACGTTACAGCCGTGATTTAGAAGAACAAGCGGATAATCGAGCCATCTTTGCCCTTGCCCAACATTACCAAAATGTTAATGGCATGATTTTACTGTTTCAAACCCTACAACAAATAGAACAAGACTACGACATGGAACACCGCCCCACATGGCTCAGCACCCATCCCGATACCGCCAGCCGTGTGCAAAATGTCCATGACCGCATTCAACAATTTTCTTATCACAACACCCCAGCGCAACACCCCAATCGTTGGCAAAAAACATTGCCCAAAACATCAGAATAGTCATCAAAAAGAGTGGATGCCCATTTTGATAGACTTAAATGAAACGGGAACGCGGCGTCTTGCCGCCGCACCCACGCTTTTAGGTGGTTGCACGTCTAGGGGCTGATGACAGCGAAGCGGTGTTGGACGCGATGTTGGTTTTGCAGATAAATTTGTTCAATTCCGCGTTAAAAATGCGAGCCAATGCTGTCCATTGGTGAGTATTTTTAACGCGGAATTGGGCAAATTTAGCGCAAAATCCAACCGCGTACGAATTGTCATTAGCCCCTAACGATTACGTTCAATCCACGATTTCCATTCCGTAAACAAATCAAACGGTATCGCCCCAATCACCGAACGCTGAAAAGTATGTTTACCGCTCCAAAAATCATCGCCTTCCAGCGTTGCCAAATGTCCCCCTGCTTCGGTAAAAATCAATGCGCCTGCCGCGTAATCCCATAAATTTTGTCCACCGTGTACATACACATCGTATCGCCCTGATGCCAAATAGCACCAATCTAAGGTGCTGCTGCCCATGCTGCGAATGCTGCGAACAGGTGATAAGGTATTAATCCGACTGGATAATTTTCCAGAACGCAAGCGTTTGACTTCCACACCAGCCACCGCATTGCTCAAACGGTTGGGCGATTGACGCAATGGTAATGTGACGCCATTGAGGTGTGCGCCTTGACCGCGTTGTGCGGAAAAAAGTTCTTTGGAAACGGGGTTGTAAATCACGCCAATTTGCGGCAAGCCGTGCTGGATAAATGCCACCGATACGGCAAAATGGGGCAAACCGTTGGCAAAATTGGTGGTGCCATCAATCGGGTCTAATACCCACAATCCTGTTTGGGCGTATTGGTTCCACATATCGCGTTGTATGGGGGCGGGCATTTCTTCGCCTAGTACGGGCGCGGCGATAATTTCTGGCAATTTGAGGGTAAACATGGTTTGCGCGGCAACATCGGCTTCGGTCAGTAGGCTGCCATCGGCTTTGTGTCGTGCTTGGGTGTTGAGAAAACGCGGCATGATTTCGCGTTCGGCAATGTCTTGAACTAATAGTGTTAATAATACAAGGGGATACATTATGGGCGTAATGGGGTGAATTTTGTTAAAATAGTGGGTTGGTTATTTCTGGCTGTCTGATTAGGCATTTATGTCCGACCTACGATGCTGCACACAGGGCGGATATGAAATCCGCCCCTACGACAAAGCAGGAATTTGGCAAATCTGTCTATGAAGTGCGGGCTGTTTCGTGCCACTTCCCAAAAGCGTGGGTGCGGCGGCAAGACGCCGCGTTCTGGCAAATGAACCGCTACTTTGTTTTTTGTTTTTCAGGCAGCCTGAAATGGCTTCCCCCAAATACTAACCATTTTTTTGAGTATAAACAACCATGCCTCGTTTCTATTTTCCTTCTCATTTGGCTCCTGATGGTGAATATGATTTGCCTGATGGGATTGTGCGTCATATTCATGTTTTGCGTTTGCGCTTGGGTGAGCGTATTTCGTTGTTTAATGGCGATGGGGCGGCGTATGTGGCTGAATTGTTGGTGTTGGAAAAACGCCGTGCGCGTTGCAAAATTGTGTTCAGGCAGCCTGAATGTGTGGAAAGTCCTTTGAAAATTAAATTGGTTCAAGCGATTTCTAGCGGCGACCGTATGGATTTTACGATTCAGAAATCGGTGGAGTTGGGCGTGGTGGCAATTCAGCCTGTGATGAGTGAGCGCAGTGTGGTGCGTTTGAGCGGTGAACGGGCAGATAAGCGGGTGTTGCGTTGGCAGGAGATTGTGATTTCGGCGTGTGAGCAATGTGGGCGTAATACGGTGCCTGAAGTGTTACCGATTGTTTCTTTTGAGCAATATTTGCATGAGAAATCGGATGAGTTGCATGTGTTGATGAGTTTGCGAAATGCGAAGTCGTTGCGCGAGTTGCCGTCGCCCACGCAGTTGGCGTTGATGATTGGTGCGGAGGGCGGTTGGACGGAAAAGGAGGAGCAGGCGGCGTTTGATGCAGGTTGTACCGCCATTACGTTGGGACAACGGGTGTTGCGGACGGAAACGGCGAGTTTGGCAGCGATTGCAGCGATGCAGACATTGTGGGGGGATTTTAGGTAAAAATCCGCAATTTTCCTTTCAGGCTGCCTGAAACACGCTAAAATTTTGCTTTTTGCATTTGCAGGAACATCAAAATGACTTGTCCACTTTGCGCCGCTGTTGGCGAAGATATTTTATGGGAAAATGCGCGTATGCGCGTGATTGCGGTGCATGATGAACCGAAAGCCCCTGCATTTTGTCGCGTGATTTGGCGCGAGCATGTGGCGGAAATGACGGATTTGTCGGCTGCCGACCGCGCTGAAATGATGGAAATGGTATATCGCGTGGAATCTGCCATGCGTGAGATTTTGCAACCGCGTAAAATCAATTTAGCCAGTTTGGGCAATGTCGTGCCGCATTTGCATTGGCATGTGATTGCACGATTTGAAGATGATGCTTGTTTCCCTGCGCCCATTTGGGCAAATGCGGTGCGTGAATCTGATTTCAGGCTGCCTGAAAATTGGCTCGCGCAATTAAAAGAAAAATTATCAAATTAATCCCTATTTCATTTATAAGGAATACAACTAATGACCCCTTTATCACGTCGCCGTTTGCTACAAAGTTCGCTGATTGCTGCAGGTAGTGGTTTACTGGCTGCTTGTGGCAGCAGCACCCCACCTCAAAAACCCAATACAACCACCAACACCAAAACAGGAACCCGACCCACCGTGAAACAACCCACCACCACAACCCAAACCACCCCCACCGTACGCCATGTTCAAGCCAGCAGTCAGAATACCATGCGCTTGTTTGCATCATCAGGTTTTGCGGAAGACCCAGCGCGGATTCAAACGGGTTTGGACAGACTGTTTTCGGCAGGATTTTCCATTACCAATCATCAATCTGCCTATCGCCGTTTCCAACGCTTTGCAGGCAGCGATGCCGACCGCATCAACGACTTTTTAGAAATGCTCAACGGACGCGCCCCCACACCCAAAGTATTGATGGGCGTACGCGGTGGCTACGGCGCGGCACGCATTTTGCCCCATATTGATTGGGCGAGTTTGGCAGCCAAAATGCGAGAATCAGGCACCTTACTCTTTGGTTTCAGCGATGTTACCGCCATTCAAATGGCATTATTGGCACAAGGCAATATGCCCAGCTTTGCAGGTCCCATGCTGTACAGCGAATTTGCCAAACCCATGCCCGACAGCTACACCATGGACAGCTTTATCGAAAACACCACCAAAAATCAAACCACCGTATTCGTATCCGAATTCCAAAGCACATCAGTTCGCAATGCAGACGGCGTGTTATGGGGTGGGAATTTGAGTGTGGTTGCCTCATTAGCAGGGACGCCCTATATGCCCAATGTCAATGGCGGCATCCTCTTTTTAGAAGACGTATCCGAACAACCCTACCGCATTGAACGTATGCTCAACACCCTACTACTATCAGGCGTTTTGAAAAAACAACAAGCCATCGTATTAGGCAATTTCCGCATGGGCAGCATCCGCGACACCTACGACAGCAGCTACAATTTACAAGCCGTTGCACAAAACATTTCACGCGCGGCGCGTATTCCCGTGTACACAGGATTCCCATTTGGACATGTGGCGCAAAAAACCACCTTCCCATTGGGCGCACAAGCCAGCTTACGCAGCACAGGCGGCGGCTACGCCATCACCTTTAGCGGCTACCCCACATTAAACGCCAATGCCCTCAACCTATCCGCATTGAAACCTATTCAACAATTTGATTTTATTGGAAATACCGATATTAACTTTACCAATACAGACAGCGAATTCTAATTTCAGGCAGCTTTTCAGAACATGACAAAAAATGGAGCGGCGACGGCTCGTCGCCATATTTTAAATTACCAAAATTTTAATTTCATAAAATTCAAAATATTGGCGACGAGCCGTCGCCGCTCCATATGGTGTTATTTAAATTTTGTCATGTACCCAAAAGCAGCCTGAAATTGCCAGAACGCGGCGTCTTGCCGCCGCACCCACGCTTTAGGTGGGTGGCACGAACCGCGTGACTTTTCAACCCCATAGATATGAAAGCAACATCATGAAAACCAAAATCCTATTACTTGCTAGCATCTGCACCCTAGCTGCTTGCCAAGCCACGACACCCAGCAGCCAAAATACCGCCAGCGTCAGCACCGCCACCACTGCCGCCCAACGCGTGTGGCAACTCAGCGAATTGCCCGAATTTGCCGAGCCGCAACTGAAAAACACCGTCATGGATTGGAGCCAATTACCACAAGCCAATGCCAATATGGGTTGCAACAATCTGAAATTTCAAGTGAATTTAGACAATGCAGGCAGCCTGAAAGTTGATGACCGCATCATCGCTACACGCATGTATTGCGCCGACACCATGGCATTGGAAACCGCCTTTACCCAACACATCAGCAAAATGAAACGCTACCGTGTGGAAAACAACAACACCTTGATTTTAGACAATCAAGCAGGTTTACAAATGAAATTTATCGCTAAATAATCAGAAACTTTTGTAAAATCTTTGCAAGAAAAAGGGCGGATATCACATCCGCCCTTTTTCTTGCTATTCAATCAAGTTGTGGTTTTGAATTATGAAACCTTTGCAAAAGCATCTCAAATAAAGTCAATGACATCAATGGAGCGCGGACGGCTCGTCCGCTTGGTTGATTTGATTAAATTTTTATTTCGGTTTGTATCAAAATACGGACGAGCCGTCCGCGCTCCATGAGTTTTGCAAAGGTTTCATTATTTGGCTTTGCGCTCGTCTAGCATTCGCCCCAAATATTCGCCCATGCTTTCTAATTCGCCCACAAAACGGGAGAGTTCTGATAAGGCGCGTTCGTAAACATTTTTTTTGAAATCAACAACTTCATCAATCGGATACCAATAATCTACCCATCGCCAACCGTCAAATTCGGGCTGGTCGGTGGCGCGTAGAAAGATGTCGCTTTCGCGCCCAATCAGGCGCAGGGCAAACCAGATTTGTTTTTGTCCACGATAGGCACCGCGCCATTCTTTGCGTACCCAATGGTTGGGTACGTCATAGCGCAGCCAGTCGCGTGAACGTCCTAAAATTTTGACGTGTTCGGGCTGTAAACCTGTTTCTTCAAAGAGTTCGCGAAACATGGCGCGTTCGGGGCTTTCACTGGGTTTGATGCCGCCTTGTGGAAATTGCCAAGAATGTTCTTTCACACGCTTGCCCCAAAATACTTGATTGTCCTGATTTAATAGGATGATGCCAACATTGGGGCGATATCCTTCTCTGTCTAGCGCGGAATCCCGTTGCATGATATGCCTTTTGTTTGATTTTTAAAGTGGCGTTATTTTACCTTACATCATGAGTTTCACGAGTACGTTTTTGAATAGAAATCCTGCAATGCCTAAACCCAGCACGAGAAATAGAATGGCGGTGCCAAATTTGCCTGCTTTGGATTCTTTGCCTAACTGCCAGATAATAAAGCCTAAAAAGATGATTAGGATGGTTAAGCAGACTTTCAGGGCAATGGCTGCAAATTGTTCTTCGTTCATCATGTGTTCCTTTGTGTGTGAGTTGGTCAATGCTGGCTTTGGGGGAAGTTTGCCAAGTTCTCTGTTTCGTAGGGGCAGATTTCATATCTGCCCTGTCCACAAACTGGGATTTTTGTACTTCACAAAGGGCGGATATGAAATCCGCCCCTACGACAAAATAAGGACTTGGCAAGTCTGCCTACGATACTGTGGGTTCATCGTGGGCATAGCTCACGCTACATCGTTGCGATGAAATGCGGACGGCTCCGTACCACCAGCCCAAAGCGTGGGTGCGGCGGGAAGTCGCCGCGTTCTGGTAGATATTCAGGGTGCTTTTGGGTAGGCAAACAATGGAAATGATGTTGTCGTGTACCCAAAGGTGTTGTGAAATTATTGGGTTAATGCTTGTTGTAAATCCCAAATTAAATCATCCACATGTTCTAAACCAATGGAAAGGCGAATTAAGCCATCGCCAATGCCTGCGGCTAGTTTGTCTTCGGGAGTCATTCTGCCGTGTGTGGTTGTCCATGGGTGGGTGATGGTGGAGCGGACGTCGCCGAAGTTGGCGGTTTTGCTGAAGATTTGGACGTGGTCAATGACGCGCCATGCGGCATCTTGTCCGCCTGCTACTTCAAAGGCGAGTACGGCACCGCCGCCTTGTTGTTGTTTTTGGACTAATTGGGCTTGTGGGTTTTCAGGCAGCCCTGAATAGTAAACGCGTTTGACTTGGGGCTGGGTTTGTAGCCATTGGGCAATTTTGAGTGCGGCGGTGTTTTGTTCGCGTACGCGTAGCATCATGGTTTCTGCGCCGCTTAAGAGTACCCATGCGTTGAAGGGGGATAGGCTAATCCCTGTGCTATTGACGTATAGGGCAATTTGTTGGATGAGTTCTTGTTTGCCGCATACGATGCCGCCTAGTACGCGACCTTGTCCGTCAATGGCTTTGGTGGCGGATTGGATGGATAGGTCGGCACCAAAACGTAGGGGTTGTTGTACGGCTGGTGAGCAGAAGCAGTTATCAACGGCTAATAATGCGCCGTGTTGGTGGGCGAGTGTTGCTAAAGCTTCCAAGTCGGCAACTTCGCCTAGTGGGTTGGATGGGGTTTCTAGGAAGAGCATTTTGGTATTGGGGCGAATGGCTTGTTGCCATTCGGTGATGTCGGTTTGTGAAACAAAGGTTACTTCAATGCCAAAACGCATCAGGTGTCCTGTGATGAATCCTGCAGTGGTGCCAAATAGGCTGCGACTGCTGATGAGGTGGTCGCCTGCGCTTAAAAAGGTGAGTAAGGCGGCTTGGATGGCTGCCATGCCTGTGGCGGTGGCAATGCCTGATTCGGCGTGTTCTAGTTGGGCGATGCGGGCTTGGAATGCGCTCACGGTGGGGTTGGCGGTGCGTGAGTAGGTGAAACCTTGTTTTTGTTTGGCAAACAAGGCGGCACCATCTGCCGCGTTATCAAACATAAAGCTGCTGGTTAGAAATAGGGCTTGATGGTGTTCGTTATAAGGGGTTTGTTCTTTGCTGCCGCGAATGGCGAGCGTTTGGGGGTGTAAGGTGTGGCTCATGTGGGTGTCCTTGAATCAGTAAAAGGGAGATTTTGCGCTTTTTCAGGCAGCCTTTCAATGTATAATCGTATTTTTTCCCTATTTTGGAGCTTGAAATGAAGTGGACTGACAGCCAACGCATCGCGGAAGAATTGTATGATGCTCATCCTGATATTGACCCGAAAACCATTCGTTTTACGCAATTACGCGATTTGATTATGGCTTTGCCTGATTTTGATGATGAGCCTAATCGTTGTGGCGAAAAAATTTTGGAAGCGGTGCAAATGGCGTGGATTGAGGAAGCGGAATAGGGGATTGAGATATAGCTAATTCACTTTTAAACCGCTACAGCGTTGGCTCGCCTTGCTGTACTACTTGTACTATCTTCGGCTCGCCACCTTGTAGCGATTTATTGTGAATCAGCTATAGTCTTAATCAACCACTCACCATCACTACGGGCGCAGCGTGGGTGCGGCGGCAAGACGCCGCGTTCTGGCAAATATTCAGGCAGCCTTTGGGCGTGAGCAAAATAATAGGGTTATCCTTATTTATTAAGAGGATAACCCTATTTCCATTAGAAGTATTTTAGAATGGCAATGTGTTTATGCGAATGTTTGAATTTGGAAAATGCTTTGACAATGGGATACAGGAGCAGGGTTAATATCACGGTTACGACCCATAATGTGGAGACGTTGTCCACGCCAAAATAGTCGCCGTGTGTTTTGCCCCAAATTGCCACGCAAGTAATGTAAATCAATTTCAAAACATATAGATGCAGTACATAGAAAAACATGGGTACTGAACCGTAAGTGGTTAAAAAGCCAATCCATGGTTTGGTTTGCTGTTTTTCCAGCCACACCAGCAGGAAAAAGCCTAATGATAATGTCAGCAAAATAAACATGAGTGATGGCGGATATTTGGTGATGTTGAAAAAGCTCATGATGGTTTGTAAGCTGGTGTCCATGTGTTGCCATGGTTTGTCGCCGTACACGTTGATGGCGCGAATGACGAAAAATGCGATGAATCCGCCTGTGGCGTATTGCAGCAATACGCGGCGACGCGTTTCAGGCAGCGTGTCTTTGGTAAACCAGCTCCCCATCAACCAGCCAAAGGTCATGATGCCAATCCATGGTAATACGGGATATGATGTCCGCATTTTAAATGTTTCGGAAAACACCATCCAGCTACGCTCATGTAGAACAAACCAAATGTATTTAAAGGGATTTTCAGATTTGGCAAAGCTGATGCCATCTAATAAATTATGCCCCAAAATAATCACGGCAGAAATGACCCATAATGCCTTGCGCGGTAAGCCAATCAAGCACGCCAGCGAAATCATGCTTAAACCAATCGCCCAAATGACTTGTAGGAATACTTTTTCAGGCAGCAGTTGCCCCGTCCACGCAAAATTAATCAGCGTGACTTCTAAAAAAACAAGGAAGAAACCGCGTTTTAATAAAAATAAACGGGTTTCTTTCAAATCTTGCGATTTTTGATGGTACAAATACGCTGATAATCCCGTTAAAAATACAAACGCAGGCGCACACAAATGCGCCAAAATGCGACTGAAAAAGAGGGCAGGTTCAACCGTTGCCACATTGACAGGGTCGCCCACTTGCATATGCAAATAAATCGTTTCGCGCACATGGTCAAGCATCATGATGATGATGACCAAGCCACGCAACGCATCAATAGCTAATAATCGTTGATTCAATACTTTATTGTTCATGGTTTCAGGCTGCCTGTTAATTAATGGTCGTGATGGTGGTCATCATGAGCAGACGTTGTCGCTTGAGCGCGTTCTTTGCCCACAGGCAATATCAATGTGGCATAGACATTTTGATGTTGGCAAATGGCAGGATTGTCAAATTTTGCCTTATGAGCCACGCGCAATTTCCATTCGCCTTCAATCAGCGGAACAAAATTCACACGACCTTCGGCATCGGTTTTACCTGAATAAGCCTGAATTTCACGATGCGCTTTCACGCTATCAGGGTCTTTTGCCAAATAAGTATCTGAAGTTGCTGTAATCGTTGCGCCTGCCAACGGTTTGCCTTGATACCACACTTGCAAAGGCAACACGCCGCCTGCTTGAACCGTTTGCGGATGGCTCAATGGCACAATTTCCAATAATTGTCCCACAGGTACGGTCGCTGTAATCTCATCATAAGCATTGCCAACCACCAACAAACGTTTTCCAAACATCTGCGTTTGTTCACAATGTGGCGCGGTGGGTATATCGCCTAAATGCTTGTCTTGCCACCATTTACCGTTGGCATCTTTCAGCCAAAACGTGGGTTTATACGATGCTAAAATATGATAAGTTCCTGATTTTAAAAAATGAGAGCTGGTGTAATGATAATTACCGCCCACCAAATTTAAATTCACAGCTCGCTTATTCCCATCCACCAATTGCAATGGATTCATCAATTTCGCCCGATTGGCTTCAAGCGTGCCATGCGAAGGGTAGTTGTCGCCATAAGCCAAATCAGCATGCAACACATGATGGTTAGGCAACGAATCGGGGGCTGATACCCACAAATCATGCGCGTAAATCCCACGACTCAATAATAATGTACTGATTAACAATAATATTTTAAAATTCATCTTTCGTATCCTTGTTATATTATAACAATGAAAATTATAAACAATTTCAGGCAGCCTGAAAATAAAAAATAACAAACATCCTGTTACCTGTTGATTGAACACTACAATCAAATTAACCCCATTTTATTGCCAGAACGCGGCGTCTTGCCGCCGCACCCACGCTTTAGATTGCGTTGCCCAACGATTTGCGCTTAAAACAATCATTCATATTTAAGAAATAAAATAAAATTTATTCTCATTATCTACATAAACTCAGTATAATGCCATCTTTGCAATTCTTAACTGATTTTTGCAAAATCATGTGGGCTGATACAAATAGTCAGCTGGAATATTAATTAAATGAATAATTTAATGATTTAAGATGATGAAATTAAAAACATTATCTGCATTGATGCTGGGCATGGTAACCAGCGTTCATGCAGCGACCGATGATAATCAGACGATTGCCGTACAAAAAGTTGATACCGTGGTGGTTACCGCCAAAGCACAACGCTCCTTATCCAAAGCCAGCGATGGCGATTTGCGCGACCGTGTGAATTTGGGCTTATTGGGACGACAAAATGCGTTTAACACCCCCATTACCGTCGTGAATTACGATGAAAAAGCGTTTGCCGACAAATCGCCGCGTCAAGTGGTGGATGTAATGGCGCAAACCGATGCGTCGGTGATGGCGTTTGGTGGCGAAACCAATACCTTGCAAGGGGTGTATGTGCGCGGTTTGCAATTAGATGCGCGTCAATTTAGCGTGAATGGCTTGGCAGGTTTGTATTCAGCGTACAGCTCGCCCAATGCGGCGGTGGGCGCGGCGCAATTAATCAAAGGTGCCAGTTCCGCCACCGTGGGCATGGACCCAGAAGGCGCGGTCGGCGCATCAGTCAATATTGAAACCAAAAAAGCGACTGATAAACCCATTAGACAAATTGGTTTGGCGTGGTACAGCGATAGCCGTTGGCAGCCCAGCATTGATTTTGGACAACGCTTTGGCGCAAACAAGCAATTTGGCGCACGTTTAAACGCCAATCTCCGCAAAGGCGATACGCCACGCGACCAATATGAAGAAGACAGCAAAGAAGTGGCATTGAATTTAGATTATCGCGGCGAACGTTTACGCGCTGCGATTGACGGTTCGTATGCCAAACGCGCCACCACAGGCGGTCGTGCGCGTGTGCAAGACATTCAATTATTTGGTTTCAGGCTGCCTGAAGTACCAGACGGCAAAATCAACCTTTCCCCAGCATGGCAAAAACAAACCACCGAAGACAAAAGCATTCAAACCACATTTGAATACGATGTTTTGGACAATCTGACCGTATCAGGCGGCATTGGGCAAATGAAATCCAGCTACGAAGGCAATTTCGCCCAAATTCAAATTTTGAATCAGGCTGGTGATTATCAAAATGCCGTTCCGAATAATGCGCGGACTGGTTTTACCACACAAGGCGCACGTCCATTTGATTTCCAATCCAAAACCACCAGCGCAAATTTAAAAGCGCGTGGCGAATTTTTCACAGGCAATCTGTCTCATAACTGGAATGTGGCATTTGACCGTGTGAAACGCAACCGCGACCATCGTCAAGGCGATGCCATTAACCGTAATTTGATGACAGGTTTGAATATTTACCATCCTGTATTCCCTGCTGCGCCCACATTTAGCGAAGTTAAACCCAATTCCAATAATACTTATACCGCCACCAGCGTGGCATTGTCAGACACTTTGGGTATGTTCCAAAACAAATTGCGCCTAACATTGGGTGGACGTTTCCAATGGATGAAACAAGAAACCACATTAGCCAGCGGTGTGGCAACCAACACCCAAGCCGATGCCAAACGCTTTAGCCCGATGGCATTGGTGGCATACGTCCCCAACAACCAATTAACCGTCTATGGTAACTACCTAGAAGACCTAGAACCAGGGGCGATTGATGACGACGGCAATATGTCCAAACCCCGTGTCAGCCGTCAAGCCGAAATGGGCGTACGCAAAAATTGGGGCAATGTGGTTACCACAGCCAACGTATTCCAAATTACCCGTCCGACCTATTGGGCGCGTAGCGGCAAATACAACGGCATTGCCCACATTGCAGGCGAAACACAAGGTAAAGAACGCAATCGCGGTATTGAATTCAATACCTATGCCAATTTACGCAACCAAACCTTGCGTCCCAGCTTTGGCGTGATGTATCTGAAATCCGATTTGATTGACGCGCCCAGCTACACAGGCGTCTTGTTGAACGGTACCCAAGTGTCCAGTCCACGCGTGATTGCCAAAGCAGGCATTGAATGGGACACCCCATTTGCACAAGGATTAACCCTGAATGCAGGCGTACAACATTACGGCAAATCATACCAAGACAGCGCGAAACAATACGCGTTCCCGTCTTACACCTTGGTGGATGTGGGGGCAAAATACACCATGAAATTGCCACAAAATCAAACACTCACATTACGCGGCGCAGTAGAAAACGTGTTCAACAAAAACTACTGGCAAGTACAACGCGGACAATATGACCGCAGCTTTGCCGTAGTGGGGATGCCACGCACATTCTGGATGAAAGCCGATTACGCGTTTTAATCCTATCAGGCTGCCTGAAAAACAAAGTGGCGGTTGATTTGCCAGAACGCGGCGTCTTGCCGCCGCACCCACGCTTTAGGTGGCTGGCACGAAACGCTGCGTTCTCCGTAGGGGCTAATGACAACCAAATCATGTCATCAGCCCCTAAATTCATACAAATAAAAAAATTTGTAAAATCAAAGCGCATACCAATACAAATAATTACATACGACTACATTCTCTTGACAGAATGTCATTTTATTAACAAAATAAAACCACATTCTCAAATCAAAAATTCAATCATAAATAACGCTCACAAATTTATCTAAATCAATTCATTAAATTAAAAAACGGCTGCCTGAAAAATGGGTGGTATTTATTTTCAGGCTGCTTTTCAGTACACGACAAAAATGGAGCGGCGACGGCTCGTCGCCATATTTCAAATCAAAAAATATTTAATTTTAATGAAATTCAAATATTTGGCGACGAGCCGTCGCCGCTCCATATGGTGTAGTTGAAATTTTGTTATGTACTAAAAGGCTACCTGAAAAATAATTTAAAACCATATTGCCTTGTATTTTGAACATTCTATGATATTCATTTTAAATATTTTTTAATTTTATGATGACAATGTGGAGGTGGCTCAATTCAATTTAAATTTAACTTTTTTCATCAAAACTCGTTTTCAGGCTGCCTGAAAACACACAAATAGAAAAAAACATACGACTACACAAGGAAAATTCACTATGACTACAAACCACACCAGCCAAGAGCAGCTTTTGGCTGCCAAAGTCTTGGCACACCCCAAATTTCAAGCCATGGCAAAACAAAAATCCATTCTTGGTTGGACGTTTTCCGCCATTATGTTTGCCGTGTATGTGAGCTTTATTTTGGTGATTGGCGTTGCGCCCGAATTGTTCGCCACCAAAGTTAATCCCGATAAAGTCATCACTTGGGGCATTTACATCGGTATTTTTGTGATTATTTTTTCGTTTGTGATTACCGCGATTTACGTTCACATTGCCAACGGTAAATTTGAACAAATGACACGCGAAGTGGTTGCCGAAGTAACCAAAGGAGAAACATCATGAAACAATTATCCGCTTTATTATTCAGTAGCTTATTGATGAGTGCGCCCGTGTGGGCAGCAGACGCCATTAGCGGCGAAGTGGAAAAACAGGCAACCAACTGGACAGCCATTATCATGTTTTTCCTGTTTGTGGGTGCAACTTTGTTTATTACCAAATGGGCAGCCAAACAAAATAAATCCGCGCAAGATTTCTACACAGGCGGTGGCGGCATTTCAGGCAGCAAAAACGGTTTGGCGATTGCAGGCGACTATATGTCGGCAGCCGCGTTTTTGGGCGTGTCGGCGATTGTGTTTGCGCGTGGCTATGACGGCTTGATTTATTCGGTGGGCTTTTTGGTGGGCTGGCCGATTGTGTTGTTTTTGATTGCGGAGCGTTTGCGTAATTTGGGGAAATTCACGTTTTCCGATGTGGCAGCGTATCGTTTCAAACAAGAGCCTGTTCGCGCATTTGCTGCAACCAGTACGCTGTTGATTGTGGTGTTATATTTGATTGCCCAAGTGGTGGGTGCGGGTAAATTAATTCAATTATTGTTTGGTATGAATTATTTATCTGCCGTGATTTTGGTGGGCGTGTTGATGGTTACTTATGTGTTGTTTGGCGGTATGTTGGCAACCACATGGGTGCAAATGATTAAAGCCGTGTTATTGTTGGGTGGCGCGACTTTGATTTCATTGCTGGTGTTGAAAGACTCTGGATTTAGTTTGGAAACCATGTTCAGCAAAGCCACACAAATTCACGACAAAGGCGAAGCCATTATGGCACCAGGGGGCATGGTCAAAGACCCGATTGACGCTTTGTCTTTGGGTTTTGCGTTGATGTTTGGTACGGCAGGTTTGCCACACATTTTAATGCGCTTTTTTACCGTGCCTGATGCGTGTGAAGCGCGTAAATCGGTGGTGGTGGCAACGGGATTGGTTGGCTATTTCTTTTTGCTAACAGGCATTATTGGTTTTGGCGCGATTATCTTTTTGAGCAAAGACAATCCGCAATTCTTCACGCAAATGGTTAAAGAAGGCAAAACTGTTTACGAAATGGTGGGCGGTATCAATATGGCAGCCGTGCATTTATCGGGCGCGGTGGGTGGTAACTTGCTGCTTGGTTTTATTTCGGCGGTGGCATTTGCGACCATTTTGGCGGTGGTGGCAGGTTTGACTTTGTCGGGCGCGTCAGCCGTGAGCCACGACATTTACTCGTCTATTATCCGCAAAGGCACGGCAACGGCAGAAGAAGAAATGCGCGTTTCTCGCACCGCAACGGTGGTGTTGGGCGTATTGGCGATTTTGCTAGGTTTAGCGTTTGAAAATCAAAACGTTGCCTTTATGGTGGGTTTGTGTTTTGCGATTGCAGCGTCTGCTAATTTTCCTGTGTTGATGTTGAGTATGTTCTGGAAAGGCTTGACAACACGCGGTGTGGTGTGGGGCGGATTTAGTGGCTTGTTTGGCGCATTCTTCTTGATTGTGTTGAGTAAAAGCGTGTGGGTGGACGTGTTGGGTAACAGCAGCGCGATTTTCCCATACGGCAGCCCTGCGATTTTCACCATTCCATTGGGCTTTATTGTGGCGTGGATTGTGTCGGTTACGGACAATTCGGAGCAAGCCAAATTGGACAAAGCAGGTTTTGAAATGCAATATGTTCGCTCAATGACAGGCATGGGCGCAGCGAAAGCGTCTGACCATTAATTTTTGATGATTGGGAAACAAGGTTATCTGTATGATTGTGGATAACCTTGTTTTTTTGATTTTTAAGTTATTTGGCTTACTTTTTTAAAAAGTAAGTCGCCGCGCGGCGATAGAGCGCAAAATGTTGAACGTGCCGCTCCCCATCACTACGGGCGCAGCGTGGGTGCGGCGGCAAGACGCCGCGTTCTGGCAAATATTCAGAACATTTTTCAAAAAAAGCTGCCTGAAAAATGGGTGGCTATTTTGACGGGAACGCGGCGTCTTCCCGCCGCACCCACGCTTAAAACCTGTGGCACGAAACCATTAACGCCATTTATCCAATTGGGTTGCCACAACCACGTTCATCAGCCGTCAAATCCAACACTGCATCATGAAATTGCAACAACGTATTGCGATGTCCAATGCTGACCATCATACTTTCAGGCAGCCTGCTGCGAATCAAACGATAAAGTGCCGCTTCGGTCGGTTCGTCCAATGCTGCCGTTGCCTCATCCAACAAAATCAACTGCGGACGCGCCAGCAAAATTCGCGCAAACGCAATCCGTTGCAATTCGCCCAACGACAAAACATGTTGCCAATCTTTTGTTTTATCTAAATGTTCCGACAAATGCGATAATTGACAATCATGTAACACCTGTTCCCATTCTGCTGGTGTGGCTTGCAAATTCGGATAAGCAATCGCATCGCGTAGCGTGCCTTGTGGCACATACGGGCGTTGCGGCACAAACATGGTGTCATTCAAATCAGGCGTTGTCATCTGCCCATGGCTGCCAAACGTCCACAATCCCGCCAGCATCCGCAGCAACGACGTTTTACCGCAGCCCGACCGCCCTTGAATTAACAAACTTTCGCCACGTTTCACATCCAAATGAATGTTATTTAGTAAAATGTCGCCGTTGGCTCGCATTAAATCAATGTTTGATAATTTCAGGCAGCCTGAAACCGTTTCCCGTTGTGCTTGAGGCACATCGGTAGATTGCGACAAACTGACCAAAAATCCGCTCAAACGCTCTAAACGCGCACGATATGCCGTGAATTGCTCATAAAATAAACGAAAAAATGACAAAGCTTTTTGCAAACGCGAAAACGCTTGCACTGTCTGCTGAATATCGCCCAATTTAATTTGACCCGCAAACAAACGCGGTGCTTGCAAAATAATCGGCAGCAACTGCACGCCGTAGCTAAACATTTCATTAAATCCGTTCAACCCCACACTTTGCCGCGCAATGCGCCAACGATTTTTGATAATCAACGCAAATTGTTGCGACAAACGCAAATGTTCCGATTGTTCCCCATGATAAAACGCCACGCTTTCCGCATGGTCGCGTACCCGAATCAAGGAATAACGATAATCACCGTTCAAACGCTCATTTTCATAATTATATTGAATCAATGGCTTACCAATCCACATCGCAATCGCCGTTGCCAAAATCACAAAAATAAACACAAAAAATACAATGCCATGCGGAATATTCACGCCAAACACCGTCAGCACCCCAGCCAATCCCCACAACACCACCGCAAATTCCATTGATGAAATCACCGAATTGAGCATACCGCGCACAAATTCAATCGTGCTGGTGATAAATTCTTGAGCATCTTGTTGAATACGTTGGTCAATATTATCAGGCGTATGACGGCGCATTTGCAGGCGATAATAATGCTTATGGCTCAACCAACGTGACACCAACACCGCATTCAACCGCTCCGACCATTTAATTGCCAATGCACGGTCAAAAAAATCATTCAGCACGCCATTCAATGTTCGCATTAAGACCACCGCCGCATTCATCGCCGCAAATTGCCAAAACGCATCCACTTTCAAATCCTGCATTGATGTGTATAAGCCATTAGACATAAACGTGCTTAAGACATTCAAGCGCACTTCCGTCAGCAGCAATACAATCATGAAACTAATCAGGATAATGATTTTAAAAGAACTTTTTTTATCCAAACACGGCGACAACACATGATGAAATTGTTTACCAAATCGCGTTCTACTGACCAATAATAAAATGATTGCCATCGCAATCATCACGCCTACAAAAGTTTTCAGCAACCAGATGGGGGTTGCATACAGTTCAATTTGCCATTTTGCCATGATATTTTAATTTGTGAAGAACGAAACCTTTGCAAAACACCCAATCTCAACTGTAGCCGAAATTTTCCAAAAAATTTCGGCTAATTTTTCAAATTTAGGCAAATATCAACGATAATAGCCAGCAAATGCCCATATTTTGG
>JBHARQ010000057.1:0-9816 GCA_041831015.1 Simonsiella sp.
CTTATTTTCTTGATTAAAATAAAATTGTACCTATTTTTAACATAAATGAATGGAGTTTCTCATGAAATCTCGTTTTCAAAAATATGCCACTTGGTTGGGTATGTTACTCACAATGAGTTTATTAGCAAGCTGTTCTACTACGCCAAACATTACAAAATCTATCCGCTATATAGGCAAATCAGTGAACGAAGTGTTTGCTAAAGAAGGTTATCCTGATGAATCGGTGCATTGTGTGAAAGACAATGTGGTGCGCAATATTTACGTTTATCGTCGCCCAATTTTTGAGAAAAAAGCTTATGTATCAGACGTTATCATGGGACAAGATGGTCCAGAAGAACAATGGCAAACGTACACCGCTTATTCACACACCAAATATAGCTATGTGTTTGCTGATATGGAAGATAAAGTAACATCTATTCGCGATTTTTCAGGTTTGGGTAATTTAGAGAAAGAATTTGGTTGTAATCAATATCAACAAGAATTAAAAGTACCCACAGCAGAAGAGTTGGCTCAACGTAAAGTGCAACCACGCGTGTGGAAAGCGATTGCCATGAATGAAAAAGACATCAACACCATTTATATTTCTCGTGAATACAAAACGGAAAATGAAGCAGTTGCTGATGCCATGAAAAAATGTGAACGCGCTTCAGGTAGTAAATGCGAAGTATGGCAACGATTCAGTAATATGTGTTTGGCTACGGCAACAGGTATAAAAAACGGAAAATTAACCTATTTCCCTGGAATTGCCCCTAAAGAATCATTTGCAGAATATGCAAGTGTGGTAAGCTGTGAGCAAAATGGTGGCACACAATGTCGCCCATTTAAATCTGCAGTATGCGCCGTACCGTGTAACATGATGCCAGGTGACCGTGGTAGCGATAAATGTTTTTATGATTTGCCGATGTTGGGTTCTTATGGCGTGAATGGTGGCAAAGTGATGCCAGTAGAATTTACAAAAATTCCTGATAAATCATCCAATTAATTTCATAGCGTGTAGGGTGAGTATAAACCCACCATTTAATTGATTATATTGAAAAAGGTGGGTTTACACTCACTCTACGGAGAACATACCGTTCCGTGCCACTACCCAAAAAGCGTGGGGAGCAAGACGCCGCGTTCTGGCAATGTACTCGCGCTATTTTTTTTGAATTTGATTTTTAAGGATTTTTTATGAAATTACGTCATTCATCGTTATGGTCTGTTTTGGCAACGGCGTTGTTGTTGAACGCTTGTGCGTTGCCTGAACGTGAGATGGTATCCACCACGCCTGCTTCCACCACCAACGCAACCAGCAGTAAAGCCAGCAAAGCGGTTGCCGAAAAAGGCGACCGCTACACCGCCACCGTGATTAAAGTCGCAGACGGCGACACCATCACGGTGCAAGACCAACACGGTGCCACGCATAAAATCCGTTTGGCATACATTGATGCGCCCGAAACGAAACAAAATCATGGTTTGGACAGTCAAGCGGCTTTGGCGGCTTTGGTGGACGGCAAAACGGTTCAGGTGCAGGTGGAAGACATTGACCGCTACAAGCGTGAGGTGGCAATCATTACGTTGGCAACGCAAGATGTGAATTATCGTCAGATTGAATTGGGCAACGCTTGGCATTATACTGATTATGCGAAATCGCAATTAGCGGCTGATTTTCAGCGTTATCAAGCGGCAATGGCAGCAGCAAAGGGGAAAAAACTGGGGTTGTGGTCGTTTGCGCGTCCGCAAGCACCTTGGGATTATCGCAAACAGCAACGTCAAAAGGCTGCGCAGTCTGATGGGGAATGAGTTGGGTTAAATCAGGTTGTTGTCGTTTAAATAACGGGTTTTTAAATTTAAAATGAATGTTTCAGGCTGCCTGAAAAATAGAAACTTTATTTTGTCATCAAAGGATTATGATTATGTTACGACCTTATCTGGACACCACGCCACAAGTTGCCGACAGCACATGGGTAGATGAAACAGCGATGGTGATTGGCGATGTGCAAATTGGCGAGCAATCATCGGTTTGGATGTATGCGGTGTTGCGTGGCGATGTGAACCGTATTCGCATTGGCAATCGCAGCAATGTGCAGGATTTGTCTATGCTCCACGTTTCGCATCGCAATGCGGACAAACCCGAAGGTTCGCCGCTTATTATTGGCGATGATGTTACAATCGGGCATAAAGTGATGCTACACGGCTGCACCATCGGCAACCGCGTTTTGGTCGGCATGAGCAGCACCATTTTAGACGATGTGATAATTGAAGACGATGTGATGATTGGCGCAGCCAGCCTTGTGCCGCCGCGCAAACGTTTGGAAAGCGGCTATTTATACGTTGGTTCGCCCGTCCAAAAAATTCGCCCTTTGACGGAAAAAGAGCTGGAATTTTTAAAATATTCTGCCAATCACTATGTTAAACTCGCTGCGAATTATCAAAAATAAATAGGGGCTAATGACAATTCATTTTGCACTTGCTTTTGCATCAAAAATCGCCCACTTCTGCGTCAAAAATACTCATCAGGTGTTCAACCTGATTCGCATTTTTTCCTTGAATTGGTCGTTTTTGCTGACAAAATCAAGGTACAAAACGAATTATCATCAGCCCCTACAGGCAGCCTGAAAACATCCACCCCATTTCACCACAAAGGATTTAACCATGAAATTCAACAACCTACTCAACGAAGTCCTAAAATACACCCAAAATACCAGCAAATCAAAAGATTTGGGCAAACTCGGTGCCGCAGGTTTAGTCGGCATGTTACTCGGACGCAAAGGCGGCGTGAAAACCCTAGCCAAAATTGGTTCCGTTGCTGCCTTGGGCGCGTTGGCATACCAAGCCTACCAAAAATACAATGCCGACAAATCCCCACCCGAAAACCAATTCATTCCCGAAGGTAACGCCGCCGAAGCATCAGGCAAAGCCGTATTACGCGCCATGATTGCCGCCGCAGCCGCCGATGGCGTGATTGACGAAGACGAACGCAAACTCATTATCGGCGAAAACAGCATTGATGTTGGTTTAGGCGACTGGCTGGAAACCGAATTTTCCCGCCCAGCCACCCCAGCCGAAATTGCCAAAGACATTGGCGACAATCCTGCCTTGGCAGCCGAAGCCTATTTAGCCGCTCGTATGGTCTGCGCCGACTTATCGCGCAAAGAAATCGTCTTTTTAGCCGAATTTTCCCACGCGCTCAAATTAGACGACAAATTAGTTGAACAATTAGAAAAACAAGCAGGATTCTAATGTTCCAAACACCACAGGCAGCCTGAATATCCCATCGGACATATTAGGCTGCCTGATTCACATCATCTCCTTTTACCCAACCATTTCATCTCTTTGCCAGAACGCGGCGTCTTGCCGCCGCACCCACGCTTAAAACCAGTGGCACGAAACCCATTCCACTTCATTATCCACATTCCCATCTCACATTTGATTCACATCATTTCATCATGCCTAACGTGTTGATTTCAACCTTATCGCTAATTATAATAATATTAATTCACAACTAAAAACGATTATCAGGAGCAATCATGTCTGCAAAACCATTAGACCAACTCACACAATACGAACGCTACCAAATTCAAGAAATCACAACCAATCAAGAATTTGGCGATTTAGACGCCATCGTCGGACAACGATTAGCCGATTTAGGATTTGGCGCAGGACAAACCGTTGAAGTGATTGGACGCGGTATATTTGGCGTTGGGCCTTATGCCGTGCGTTTGGGCAATCAATCACAATTCACATTGCGCCGTGCTGAAGCGCGTAAAGTGGTTTGCGTTCCCGTTCAGGCTGCCTGAAAATCTGGAAAGGAATGAATGATGACCACACAATATGCTTTAATTGGCGCACCTAATTGCGGCAAAACCGTCTTATTCAACGGCTTAACAGGTGCCAATGCCAAAGTTGCCAACTACGCTGGTGTTACCGTGGACAAACGGCTGGGTACGCTCATCGGACATCACGATATTCAAATCATTGATTTACCGGGTACATACAGTCTGCGAACCACCAGCCCCGATGAACAAGTGGCGCGAGATGTGGTATTGGGTAAACTCGGACAACGCCCCGATGCCATCATCGCCGTTGCAGATGCCACCAATTTACGCATGACTTTACGTATGATTTTGGAATTGAAAACGCTGGGTTTGCCGATGTTGGTGTCGTTGAATATGGCGGACGTGGCGCAAGCGCGTGGTTTGCAAATTGATGTGGCGAAATTGTCCGAATTATTGGGCGTGCCTGTTTTGCTGACGGCGGCGGTGCGTGCTGATGATATTCGCGCCATGCGTGAAGCGGTGGCAACCTTACCGCGTCATGACCCCAATGTAACCGCAGTTCAACAAGTGGATTTATTGGAACGCCAATTAGCTCATTTAGATACTCAGCAGTTGTATCAACAGGTTGATGACATTATTCAGGCTGCCGTGCAGCAAAATTTGCAATTACCGAATTGGCATAAACAATTAGATGCGGTGTTATTGCATCCTATGCTGGGGATTCCGATTTTGTTGGTGGTGTTGCTGCTGGTTTTCCAAGCGGTGTATGCGTGGGCGGAACCGTTGATGACGTTGATTGAAGATGCGTTTGCATGGCTGGGCGCGTGGGTCACGTCTGTGTTGCCTGAAGGTATTTTGGCGGATTTATTGGTTAATGGTGTGATTGCAGGTGTAGGCGGTGTGCTGGTGTTTTTACCGCAAATTACGATTTTGTTTGCCTTTATTTTGCTGTTAGAAGATTCGGGCTATCTGCCACGCGCTGCTTTTATGCTGGATAATGTGTTGGCAAAAACGGGATTGTCGGGGCGTTCATTTATTCCCTTGTTGTCTAGTTTTGCGTGTGCGGTGCCAGCCGTGATGTCGGCACGAACCATTCATGACCCACGCGAGCGTTTGGTAACGATTGCGATTGCGCCCATGCTGACGTGTTCGGCGCGTTTACCTGTGTATGCTTTGATTATTGGCGCGGTGATTCCTGAACAGACGGTGTGGGGAATGTTTAATTTGCAAGGTTTGACACTGTTTGGTTTGTATGTGGCAGGGATTGTGTCGGCGGCGGCGGTGGCGTGGGTAATGAAATATTTGGCAAGACGTGATGGGAATATTCAAAAATTTCCTTTATTAATGGAATTGCCGACGTTCCGTATGCCGAATTTTCGTCATATTATGCGGAGTTTGTGGGAGCGTGTGTCGGCGTTTTTGAAACGTGCAGGGACGATTATTTTTGCTTTGAGTGTGATTTTGTGGGCATTGACCACGTTTCCTGCACCACCAGAAGGGGCAACGGGTGCGGCGATTGATTACAGCTTGGCTGGGATGATTGGTAAATGGATTCAGCCGATTTTTGCGCCATTGGGTTTTACTTGGCAAATGTGTATTGCGATGATTCCGGGGATGGCGGCGCGTGAAGTGGTAGTTGCAGCTTTGGGGACGGTTTATGCGGTGGGCGCAGACAGTGAAGAGGCGATTAGCAGCGCACTCACGCCGATTGTGGCGGCGGATTGGGGTTTGCCAACGGCATTTGCGTTTTTGGCGTGGTATGTTTATGCGCCGATGTGTTTGGCTACGTTGGCAACGATTCGCCGTGAAACGAAATCGGCACGTCAAACGTGGTTGATTACGGCTTATTTGTTTGGGTTGGCGTATGTGTTTGCGTTTTTGACGTTTCAGGTAACGAAAGGTTTGATGTGATGGGGATTCAGGAATGGATTGTCGCGGCGATTGTGGGGTTGGCGGTGGTGATGGTGTGCCGCAAGTGGTTATTTAAAAGTAAGAAATCGCGCCAAAATTCGTGTGGCAGCGGTTGTGGCAAATGTGGCGGCTGCGGTTGATGGTGGGTGGAACAGGACACGGTTTCGTGCCACTGGTTTAAGAACCTGTATTCATAGCCAAACACGATGGCTTTTCGCCCCATTTGGCACACCTGCTGCGTTGATTTTCCTGTCAATAGGAACGCTATTGACAGGAAAATCGCCTTGCATTCGCACCAACTGGGACAAAAATCCATTTCGCGTTGGCTATGAATACAGGTTCTAAGCGTGGGTGCGGCGGCAAGACGCCGCGTTCTGGCAAATTTCAGGCAGCCTTTCGATACACGACAAAAATGGAGCGGCGACGGCTCGTCGCCAATGATTGAATTTCATAAAAATTAAATTTATGGATTCATTCATAAATGGCGACGAGCCGTCGCCGCTCCATATAGCACTATTTAAATTTGGTCGTGTACTGACAGGCTGCCTGAATGTTAATTAAATGGTTATTTAGGGCGACGGAACGTGTCATGACACGCTTTGCAGCTTGCGCCCACTTCGCCGACAGCTACTTTGATGTCGTCTAATTTGCCTGTTTGTGCGGCAGCGTTCAGTTTATCAACAGCCGCTAGGAATTTATCTTGTTCGGCTTTAAATTCAGTTGGTTTTTCCCAAATAACGGGTAGGGCATCGCCGTTGCCTTTGGGGTCGTTTTGGAAGTATTCAAAGGGTTCGCGGGCTTCTTTGGTAAATTGTGCGGCTTTGGCTTTGAATTCGTTGGGTTCAAATGCTTGGTCGCCATTTGCCATTTTGCGTAAAGTAGAGAAGGTCGGCATAAATGATTTGAATGCGGCGGTGCGGCTTTCTGAAATATCGCCTTTGCCACCACTGGCGGTTGCAACGGCGGTGTTGCCTGATGCGGTTGCGTTGGCGGTGGGCGCGGCGTTGTCGCCACATGCGGCTAATAATACGGCGGTGCTGATAATGAATGCAATTTTGGTCATGATGTGTTCCTTGAAATCTGTCAAAATCATGTTATGATGGAAAAGCTGCCTGTTTCAGGCAGCCTGAATTCTAACACAAAAATATAAGGGATTAAAATTTATGGCAATTTTAATTACAGGCGCATCATCAGGTTTCGGTGCGGCGATGGCAACGGCATTTGTACAAGCAGGTTATCTCGTGATTGGCACAGCACGACGCGCCGATAAATTGGCTGAATTGCAAGACAAACTCGGTAGCCATTTCCAAGCCATCACAATGGACGTAACCGACAAACAGTCTATCCAACAAGCATTAGAACACATTCAAACGCTGCCTGAATATTTCCGCCAAATTGATTGTCTGATTAATAACGCAGGTTTGGCATTGGGTTTGGATGCCGCACATCAAGCCGAATTTGACGACTGGGAAACCATGATTCACACCAACATCATCGGTTTAACCTATCTCACGCGCCAAATTTTGCCCAAAATGGTGGAAAACAAAGCAGGTTACATCATCAACATTGGTTCCATCGCAGGGAATTACCCCTATTTCGGCGGCAATGTTTACGGCGCAACCAAAGCCTATGTTCGCCAATTCAGCCTCAATCTTCGCGCCGATTTGCACGGTACAGGCGTACGCGTGAGCAATATTGAACCGGGATTATGCGAAGGCTCCGAATTTTCCAACGTCCGCTTCAAAGGCGATGACGAACGCGCCGCCCAACTCTACCAATACGCCAACGCATTAACCGCTCAAGACATCGCCAACACCGCCCTGTGGCTCTACCAAACACCTGCTCACATGAACGTGAACAGTATTGAAGTGATGCCGACCAGCCAAAGCTTTGCAGGCTTGCAAGTGTACAAAGACGTTCCGCCGCCACCACCACCTGCACCCGAACCAACCCCAACCGATTTGGCACCACCCACATTGGCAACACCAAGCGAACAACAAGGCTTCTGGAGCAAACTCTCATCATTATTCAAATAAACTTCAGGCAGCCTGAATTTTGACGGGAACGCGCGTCTTGCCGCGCACCACGCTTTTGGGAAGTGGCACGGAACCGTCCGCATTTCATCACAACGGCGTGGCGTGGGCTTTGCCCACGATTTGGGATATTTCGTAGGGGCAGATTTTATATCTGCCCTTTCCACAAACAGGGCGGATATGAAATCCGCCCCTACGATAAAATGTCTGGCTTAATCATGGGCATAGCGCGTAGGTTGGATACTTGTATCCGACATCATCCTTTGATTTGACGGAAATGTCGGATTCAAGAATCCGACCTACCATTCTACGAAGAACGCACCGTTTCGCGCCACTTCCCAAAAGCGTGGGTGCGGCGGCAAGACGCCGCGTTCTGGCAAATCTCCACTTCAAAAATGAAATAGCACCAAACTCATCGACATCATCACCATGCCTGCGGTTAAGCCATACACGGTTTCATGCCCTTGCGCGTATCGTTTGGCGGCTGGCAGCAGCTCATCCAACGCCAAAAATACCATAATCCCTGCAATCATCCCAAACACAGCCCCAAACACATCTGCCGACAAAAAAGGGCGCAAAATCGCATAACCCAATACCGCACCCAAAGGTTCTGCCAATCCTGAAATGCAGCATAATAACAAAGTCTTAACCTTGCTTCGTGTGGCAAAATACACGGGCGCAGCAATGGAAATCCCTTCGGGAATATTGTGAATGGCAATTGCCAATGCCAAAGGCGCACCCACCGATGGATTTTCTAATGTCGCAAAGAATGTTGCCAAACCTTCGGGCAAATTGTGTAAGGTAATGGCGATGGCTGCCATCATGCCAATTCTTTGAATATGTTTATGATTTTTCTGATGGTAATCAGGGTCGTTCGGGTCTAAACTTTCATGCGGATTCGGCACAAATCGGTCAAGCAGCACCGAGCTGATTAAGCCAATTAGAAATGCTAACGTGGCATACGCAGCACCCCATTTTGCATCGTGGCTGCCTGAAAACGCTTCTGTTGATTTATTTAAAATTTCTGTGAGCGACACATACACCATCGCCCCTCCCGAAAATGCCAATCCAAATGCCAAAACACGCGGATTCGGTGTTTTTGAAAAAAAGACCAACGCCCCACCCACCACAGTTGCCAAACCCGCCGCGATGGTAATAGCGAGTGCGATAAAAAAATATTGAAACATAAAGGTGTGATTATCTAAATAATATTATTAAAGTGAAAATTTTAAATTAAAAAAGAATTACTCTCAAATTTGTTATATCAATGCCGATGATGGGGGTCATTAAATTTACAAAATAATACGATTGCACTATTTCAGATAATTGCAAAGTACATTAAAATAGACTTCTTTTATTTTACAAACCCTTATTTTATTATGTCCAACTCGACTATTTTAAATCAAATTTTAGGGTTAATGGTCAAAATGGCTGCTATTTTTTCAATAACAGCCGTTAATAGACAAAATGGCTGCTAGTTCATATGTTAATTAGAGAAATAATCCAGAATAAACTGTATCTTATGCTCCTGATTTAACCCACGATGACACCGTAAAGCTGCTTTCAATTCAGAAAAGCGACTTTCCAGTAAATTGGTCGTATTGGGTATGTCTAAATCAGGGTATTTCTCAAATGTAAACAGAAACGGTAAATTGCGTTTCAAGCTCAAATAGGCACTTCGTAATCGCTTATGGGTGTAACGTGATTTGCCTGTTTCAGGGTTTGTGATTCGTTCATTCATATATGTTTGATGTTGCAAAAACCAAGTGTTTAATGCTGCCTGAAATTTATTATGAGTGCTATGGCATAGCGTTAAAGTCAGCTCACGTAATTGTTGAGCAGGTAGCGATTTAGGCTTATTGGTTAAGTAACGAATCACCGTTTTTATTTGATGAAACTGGCATAATTGTACAGGAGTACCAGCAAATAATTGTGGTAAACCCCTGCGGCCATCACAGATAATGCTTTGAATAATCGTGTTTTTATCTCTAATTTTTTGAACTTCACGCCAATACAACTGATTGGTTTCATAGTTCACAATCGTTACAGATAAAACTTGACCGCTCAAACCATCTAGCAAAACCATGACACCAAAACTGCGCTTAAAGTAAGTC
>JBHARQ010000058.1:0-29745 GCA_041831015.1 Simonsiella sp.
TTCTCTTTGTGTGAATTGGGATGTTTGGGTTTCCTTTTGAATATGCGAAGTGGTGGAATGAATGATTTCTGGCTTTGTTTGACCATGAGTGCAAGCAGTACCCATCGCTAAAAATAAGCCGAAAATAAAAAAATGAATGTTATTTTGAAACAAAATCATCATAGCGAAGCCTTTTGTCTTTTATAAAGTAAAATGTTAATAAATGTATGATTTATAATAATTATCAAATTTGTAATCCATAATTTTTTTGTTGCGATTGTGCTATTTGCCGTTCTTGAACTTGTTGCTGTTCCATATTATGAATCTTTGTCATACTCTCACTCACAGGTATATTGACTGCTTCATCATCTGATTTGACTTTCAGTTGCAGAACCTTGAGTATGAAATTCCTCTATTTTTTTAATGGTATGGTGATTTAAATGAGACATGACTATTATCCTTTTAATTTATCTAACTATAATCATTTTAATACAATTTCTCTCAACTGTTTTTATATCAAGATAAAATTCTGGAATCACGGCTAAATGCAAATTATTTTTATCCAAATAATATCCATGAGTTACCGCGTCCTGCATAATCATTGGCTTTTTAGTAAAACCTTTTGTTTCGGCTAATTGAATAAATTCATCAAAACCCATTTCACAAATTTCATTTAATTTAGCATTTTTATCAGCCGTCGTGAAAGTATTAAATGATAATGTAAATACTTGCTCTTGAAATAAAGTTTTATGAAATTTAAGCCCTTGCGCCCAATTATCTGTTAATTTATCAATAAAAACATAGTGTTCCTTTTCATCAGGATGTTGTTTCATTTGAATACCAAAAAATTGTTCTATTTTTTCCCGATTCAATTCCTGAATAGATGATGTGTTTGCCATCAGTTCTAATGTACGAGTTAAAAATTCTCTTTGTGTGAATTGGGATGTTTGGGTTTCCTTTTGAATATGCGAAGTGGTGGAATGAATGATTTCTGGCTTTGTTTGACCATGAGTGCAAGCAGTACCCATCGCTAAAAATAAGCTGAAAATAAAAAAATGAATATTATTTTGAAACAAAATCATCATAATCAAACCTTGAAAAACACATTTAGGATATTATTCAGTATGAACCCAATATTTTATATAGTCAATGTGGCTCAAAACCGCTAATATAGCTAATTCACTTTTAAACCGCTACAGCGTTGGCTCGCCTTGCTGTACTACTTGTACTATCTGCGGCTCGCCGCCTTGTAGCGATTTATTGTGAATCAGCTATATACCACGCACCAATACCACGAGCGCAGCGTGGGTGCGGCGGCAAGACGCCGAGTTCACAGTCAAATTCAGTCAATCGTTTCTATTTTTATGAATATCTCTCGTCATCTCCCCAAATTGTTGGCATTGACCATTTTTATGCAAATGCTGGACACCACGATTTTGAACACCGCACTCCCGAAAATGGCGGTGGATTTGCAGCAATCGCCGTTGAATATGCAATCGGCGATTATTGCGTACACGCTGACTTTGGCGTTGTTGATGCCGTTGAGTGGCTATGCTTGCGACCGTTTTGGGACGCGTAAGGTGTTTTTGGTGTCGCTGCTGACGTTTGTGTTGGGCAGCGTGATGTGTGCGTGGGCTGGGAGTTTGACGTGGCTGGTGTGGGGACGTGTGGTGCAAGGGTTGGGCGGGGCGATGCTGACGGCGGCACCGCGTTTGGTGATGGTGAAGTCGTATGAAAAGCATCAGTTATTGACGATGATTAATTATATTGTGATGCCTGCTTTGATTGGCCCGATTATTGGCCCGATTTTGGGTGGTTATTTGAGTGAGTATGTGAGTTGGCATTGGATTTTTTTGGTGAATGTGCCTGTGGGTTTGTTGGCGATGGCGATGACGTTGCGTGTGATGCCTGATTTTCGCGCCGACAGGCTGCCTGAATTTGATGGTATGGGATTTGTGTTGTTTGGTGGCGGTGCGGTGGCGTTGAGTTTGGCAATGGAATGGGCGCATGATGCGCATCGTGCTGGTTGGGCGGCGGGATTGTTGGTGGTATCGGTGGCAGCATTGACGGGCTATGTGAAACACGCGAAACGTGTGGCAAATCCTTTATATGGTTTGGATTTGTGGCAGATTCGGACGTTTAGGTTGGGGGTGTTGGGGAATTTGGTGAGTCGTTTGGGTATTAGTGCGATGCCGTTTTTGTTGCCGTTGTTGTTGCAAGTGGGGTTTGGGTATCGTGCGAGTGTGGCGGGTTTGGCATTGGCTCCTGTGGCGGCGGCGGCGATTGTGGGCAAGTCGTTGGTGCAGCCGTTGATGCGTCGTTTTGGTTATCGCCGTGTGTTGAGTTGGAATACGCGTATTATTGGTTTGTTGATTATGTCGTTGGCATTGCCGACTGCAGATACGCCGTGGTGGATTTTGTTGCCGATGTTGTTTGCGATGGGCTTGTGTAATTCGATTCAGTTTAGTGGGATGAACAGTATTACGGTTGCGGACTTGCGCCCTGCTCAAAACAGTAGTGGCACGAGTTTTATGGCGGTCAATCAGCAGCTTGCGATTGGAATGGGGATTGCGATTGCGGCGTTTTTATTGCAGTATTTTACGCAACGTGTGGGCTTGGAGAATGTGCATGGTGCGTTTCGTTGGACGTTGGTGTTGATGGGCTTGTTTACGTTTGCGTCTGGTTTTATTTTTGCGAAATTGCATTGGCGTGATGGGGGGAATTTGTTGCGGAAATAGGGCTTTGTAGATTTTGAATGCACCACTCTCCATCACTACGGGCGCAGCATGGGTGCGGCGGCAAGACGCCGCGTTCTGGCAAATATTCAGGCTGCCTGAAAATAGATTGCTGCCAAAACAATGATTTCCCTATTTTCATTTTCAAGTGCTGAAAAATGAAACATGATGTTTCCATTTTGGCTATAGATTGCACAAAAAATAGGCAATACAATACGCCCATCTCAAACAAATTCACTTTATCTGGAGAATAAAAATGCGTGCTGTAAAACAAATTTATCATAATCAACAATCACATTGGGTGGGCAATGGTTTTCATGTTACCCCATTATTTTCTCATAATGGCGGCGGCAATCGCCAAACCAGTCCATTTTTAATGCTGGACTATGCCACCCCACGCGAATTTACGCCTAACTTCAGCTATCCACGCGGCGTCGGCGAACACCCACATCGTGGCTTTGAAACGGTTACCATCGCTTATCACGGTGAAGTGGCTCACCGCGACGGCAGCGGCGCAGAAGGCGTGATTAAAGAAGGCGATGTGCAATGGATGACCGCTGGCAATGGCACGGTTCACGAAGAATTCCATAGTCCTGAATTTAGTGAACGCGGTGGGATGTTTGAAATGATGCAATTATGGGTGAATTTGCCGCGTGAACACAAACGCGTTGCGCCACGTTATCAGCATTTGCACAATGCAGACATTCCTGTGGTGGAATTAGACGGTGGACGTTTGCGCTTGATTGGTGGCGAATACAATGGTGTGGAAGGTGCTGGTTTAACTTATTCTGAATTGAATATTTGGGATGTTTCGGTTGATGTGGGCGCGGAAATTCGTTTGAGTTTGCCTGCCACACACAATATCAGCCTTGCCGTGCGCCGTGGTAAAGTGCAAGTGAATCAACAGGATAATTTGGTTGCTCAACCCACCGATTTAATTGTGTTTGAACGCGAAAGTGGCGACATTGTGTTACGCAATTTGGGACAAGACCGTGTTGAATTATTGTTGATGTCTGGCGTACCGATTGATGAGCCGATTGCAGCGTATGGCCCATTTGTGATGAACACACCCGAAGAAATTCGTGAAAGCATTGAAATGTTCCAACGCGGTGAATTTGGTGCATTACGCGATTAATTAGCAAAATAAAATTCAGGCAGCCTGAAAAAGGAATCTTTCTTTTTTCAGGCTGCCTGAATATTTTTCAAACCAAAAAATTAATCTTTTTTCGCTTGTGAGAATTGACGGCGACGTTCTTGTTCACTCAAGAAACGCTTACGCAAACGAATTGAAACAGGCGTGATTTCCACCAATTCATCGTCATCAATAAATTCAACCGCGCTTTCCAACGTCAATTTGATTGGCGTGGTCAAGCGCACCGCTTCGTCCGTACCGCTGGCGCGGACGTTGGTCAATTTTTTGCCTTTCAATGGGTTCACGACCAAGTCATTATCACGACTATGAATGCCGATAATCATGCCTTCGTAAATTTTATCGTTTGGCGACACAAACATACGACCACGGTCTTCCAAATTCCACAACGCATACGCCACCGCTTCGCCTTGCTCTTGCGATACCAACACGCCATTATGACGACCTGGCATATCAGGTTTCACAGGCGCGTAGTCGTCAAACACATGGCTCATCAAACCCGTACCGCGTGTCATCGTCATAAATTCGCCTTGGAAACCAATCAAGCCACGCGCTGGAATGTGGTATTCCAAACGAGTACGACCGTTGCCATCGCTTTCCATATTGGTCAATTCGCCACGGCGGCGACCCAATTCTTCCATCACCGCGCCTTGGTTATCATCAGGCACATCAACAGTCAAATTCTCATACGGTTCACATTTTTGACCGTCAATTTCGCGGTACACCACACGTGGTTTGCCGACTGCCAACTCAAAACCTTCACGGCGCATGTTTTCCAACAAAATGGTCAAATGCAATTCACCACGACCTGATACGCGGAACACGTCTGCGTCTTCCGTGTCTTCCACGCGCAACGCTACGTTGGTCAGCAATTCTTTGTTCAAACGGTCGCGGATTTGGCGCGAAGTTACAAATTTGCCTTCTGTACCAGCCAATGGCGATGTGTTTACCATAAAGTCCATGGTCAAAGTCGGTTCGTCCACGCTCAACATTGGCACGCCAACAGGATTGTCTTTGTCGGCAATCGTAACGCCAATGCCGATGTCTTCAATACCTGAAATAATGACGATGTCGCCCGCTTCCGCTTCTTCCAACGGCACACGTTCCAAACCTTTAAAACCCAATAATTGGTTAATGCGACCGCTTGCTACTTGTTGTTCGTGGTTCATCACGGCAACTTGCATACCTGAACGGATTTTACCGTTCAACACGCGACCAATGCCCAAACGACCTGTGTAGTTGTCGTAGTCCAACTGCGAAATTTGTAATTGCAACGGTGCATTGGCATCGCCACTGGGTTCGGGTGTGTGCTTCAAAATGGTGTCAAACAACACGCGCATATCGTCTTCCGTGCCATTTTCTTCCAAACGTGCAAAGCCGCTCAAACCAGACGCATACACGATTGGGAAATCCAACTGCTCATCGCTCGCACCCAAACTGTCAAACAATTCAAATGTTTGGTCAATCACCCAGCTTGCACGAGCAGACGGTTTGTCAATTTTGTTAATCACGACAATCGGGCGCAAACCCAAGCCCAAGGCTTTTTTGGTTACAAAACGGGTTTGTGGCATTGGGCCTTCTTGCGCGTCCACCAACAACACCACGCAATCCACCATGCCCAATACGCGTTCTACTTCGCCACCGAAGTCGGCGTGTCCGGGGGTGTCCACGATGTTGATGTGGTAGCCGTTGTATTCAATGGCGGTGTTTTTCGCCAAAATGGTAATGCCGCGTTCTTTTTCCAAGTCGTTGCTGTCCATCACGCGCTCATCAACTTGTTGGTTGGCGCGGAATGTGCCTGATTGGCGTAATAATTGGTCAACTAATGTGGTTTTGCCATGGTCAACGTGGGCGATAATGGCAATGTTGCGAATATTTTTCATGTTAATTTTGTTAATGCTAAAAGATAAAATAAAAACATTTCAGGCAGCCTGAAATGCGTAAATGTTAAAAAACCGTGCATTATAACACGGTTTTTGCTTGCTTTTTTGTGTAGTATGATGTTTTTTATTGGGACAAGCGGCATTGCCCCACTTGCGCGGCTGGCTGAACCACCACCGCTTGATTTGCCAATTGAAACAATTGTTCTATTTGGCGGACGCTGTGTTGCTGCGCGTTTGGTAAAATTTGGTTGCGGCAAACTTGTTGTAAAATTTGTTGTTTGGCTTGCGCTTGTACGGCTGGCAAAACCGACATATCTGCTTGATATACATTGAATAATCCTGTTTTTAAATCAAATACTTCAATGCTATCCAGTTGCACGGATAAAATTTCGGCTGGCGGTAATTGAATGTGGATTTTGTCGCCAATGGATTGGACATTTTTTGCGCTTAATCGGTCTAAATTTAAGCCTGCACGAACATTGCCTTTGGCGATGAAAATGGCGGTCTGGCTGTCTTGCCAAAGTGCGTACCAATGACCTTGTTTTTCGGTTTTGATAATGCTTTCTACATAAAAAGCATTGCTTTCCAATCGGTTAAGCTGGCGAATTTGTTGCAACACGCTTTCAGATTGGGAAATGGTGTGGGTGGGGGTGCTTGGCAACCATTGGGCGCGTTGTTGCCATGCCACGCCGCCAATTAGGGTTAAGATAATGACTGCAAGCGTCATTTTTTTCATTTATCTTCTCCGATAAAGTGGTTAAAAAAATCGGATTATTCACGAAAAAGCTACCTAAATGGGATTTCAGGCAGCTTTTTTACTTTTTTTGATAAGATTTAACGATTTAGGTGTTTTATATAGGAAGTCAGGTCTGATGATTAAATTTATTATTTATATGAAAATCAATAAATTATCAGAAATCAATATTGATACTACGAAGAACGCGCCGTTCCGTGCCACCGCCCTAAAGCGTGGGTGCGGCGGCAAGACGCCGCGTTCCTGTGATAATCATCATTTTATTGATGGGAAGTTGCCCATTGGGGAGTGTGCAACGCGGTGAGTTTGCGCGTCAAAAATTTGAGCAGCATTCCATACGCTGGAACAAACAATGCCATACAAATCGCCAATTTAAACAAATAATCCACAAAAGCAATATGTTGCCAATTCGCTGCCATAAACGCGTCCGAGCTGCCGTGAAACGCAATCGCAAAAAACAGCAGCGTATCAATGGCATTGCCAACAAATGTGGACGCGGTGGGCGCAATCCACCATGTTTTTAGGCTGCGAAGTTTGTTGAACACGAAAATGTCCAGCAGTTGCCCAAACGCATACGCGGCAAAACTCGCCAGCGCAATGCGGAACACAAACCCATTGAATTCGCCCAATGCCGCCCAACTTGTCCACGCGCCATTTTGAAACAGCACCGACAATCCATACGACAGCAACAACGCAGGCAACATCACAAAGAAAATAATGCGTCTTGCCAAATGTTTACCGAAAATGCGGACAGTCAAATCGGTCGCTAAAAAGATAAACGGAAACGTGAGCGCACCCCAAGTAGAATGCACTTCAAAGCCATTAGGCAGCGTGATGGTAAACGGAAATTGCACCAGATAATTGCTAGACGCAATCACGGCAATGTGAAAAATAATGAGCCAAAATAAGGCTTTGGATTGTTGTTGATTGGAAAATTGATACATTTTAATTCCTAGTTTTGGTATCGCGGGAGGTTTACGAACCGCGTTGGGGTTGAAAAAATTTTAGTTTATTGCATATCGTGGCGGAACAAGCGTTCACGCGCCATGTCGGCAAACGGTGTGCCTTCGCGCCCATAATTGGCGAATGGATGAATGGCAATCCCACCGCGTGGCGTAAATTCGCCAAATACTTCAATGTATTTCGGATTCATTAATTGAATCAAATCTTTCATGATGATATTGACGCAATCTTCGTGGAAATCGCCATGATTACGAAAGCTAAATAGATACAATTTCAATGACTTACTTTCCACCATTTTCACATCGGGAATGTAGCGAATGTAAATGGTGGCAAAATCAGGCTGTCCTGTCATCGGGCATAAACTGGTAAATTCAGGACACACAAATTTCACAAAATAATCATTGCCTTGATGTTTGTTATCAAACGCTTCCAGCACTTCGGGGGCATAATCGCTGCGGTATTCGGTTTTTTGGTTGCCGAGCAGGGTAATGCCGTTTAATTCTTGTTCGTTTCGCATAAGTTTTTCTTTCTTAAAAATATTTCAGGCAGCCTGAAAAATAAAAACCGCGCATTATACTTGATTTAGCGATACAAATCATGTTGTTGAATATAATCTGCGACTTTTTCGGGTAGCCAGTTGCGTAAATTTTTGCCTTGCGCGATTTGTTCGCGGATTTGGCTGGAACTGATGTCCACCGTATCCGCATTCAACAAAATCAAATCGCCCGACTGCAAGGCTTCGCCCAACCATGCGTGTAGTTCGCGTGGGGCTTTGGCGAGCGTGTCGCCTGTGCGATTGGCAACCACGATTTTGGTTTTGCGTACCAAAGTTTGCCAATGTTTCCAAGTGTGTAGCTGCATCAAACTGTCCATGCCCATCAACCAATACAGTTGGGCTTGCGGATAGTGTTGTTTGAAAATTTCTACGGTATCAATGGTATAAGTTGCGCCCGTACGCACCAAATCGCAATCGCTCACGGCAAATTTGGGGTTGGTTGCTGCGGCAAGTTCCGTCATGTTTAAGCGATGTTCGGGCGCAACCAAATCGGTGTTTTTGTGATACGGGTCGCCTGCTGGCAAAAAAATCACACAATCTAATTGGCATTGCTCGGCAAAGGCTTGGGCAATGTGTAAATGTCCGTTGTGAATGGGGTTAAATGTGCCACCAAATAATCCAATGTGTTTCATTTTATACCCTTAAATCTCGCAAACGGTGGTGCCATCAACCACAACGGTTAATTTGCCTGTGGTGGGATGAATCACCAAACCATGCACGGCAACATTGGCTGGCATCAAAGGATGACGTTTGATGGTTTTCACGGTATCACGGACGCTGTCTTCCACATTATCAAAGCCTGTGAGCCATTTTTCCAAATCAATCCCTGCATCACGCAAAGTGTCCAAACGCTCGCTGGGAATGCCAAATTCATCGGCTTTTTGCAAAAACACCTCGCTGCTCAAGCCGCGCATCCCGCAATCATAATGGGCAATCACCATGATTTCTTCTACTTTTAACTGAAACACCGCCACCAACAGCGAACGCATCACCGAACCCCACGGATGCGTTACCACCGCACCTGCATTTTTAATCAGCTTCGCATCGCCATTTTCCAATCCCAATGCGGCTGGGAGGAGTTTGGTCATGCGCGTGTCCATGCAGGAAAGAATGGCGAGTTTTTTTTCAGGATATTTATTGGTAAAAAAATCGGCATAACCGCCTGATTCTACAAATTTTTGATTAAATTCGCAAATGGTTTGAAGTTCTGACATGTGATGAGCAATCAATAACAAAAATAGAGTGGGCAATTATAACCTGTTCAGGCTGCCTGAAACCAGATTGGCATCATTTTGAGCAATAAACTTTCATAAAAAAATCATCTTATACTACCCAACAAATATTAAATTATGTAAAATCTCATACCAGTTTTGCTGATAAACCAATTAGATTGTTTGATTCACTATTTCTTGATACACGTCAAACAAGCTTTAAATAAAATACATTTTTAAAACATGAAATTTGTTTTCAGGTTTTATCAAGGTTAGCTGAATATTTGCCAGAACGCGGCGTCTTGCCGCCGCACCCGCGCTGCGCTCGTGGTGAAAGTGAGTGGTGCGTTCAAAACACGCATTGACAGACTGCCTGAAAATTAAATTAAGGAACACATCATGATATTTGCCCGCAAAATCATTGGCACGATTTGGACATTATTTTTGCTATGCGTTTTGGTATTGCCAGCGTCTGCCGAACGGCTGCCTGAATTAATCACACAAGTAAAACCTGCCGACATCTTCCCCAACGCCACACGCTTTGGCACACCTGAAGGCAAACCCATGACCGCTAAAGTATTTGCGGGCGATACAGAAGTGGGCGTGGTGTACATTACCAGCGATGTGGTCAATACCCGTGGCTATTCCAGCAAACCGATTGACACCATGGTGGCATTGGACAAAAACGGCACGATTCAAGGCGCGAAATTGCTCACGCACAGCGAACCGATTGTGTTAATCGGCATTCCTGTTGCCAAAGTCGATGCGTTTATCAATGGCTATATCGGCATGAATCCAACCCAAAATCCGCCACAAGCAGGTTCCACGCCCTCTGAAATTGTAACGGGCGCAACGGTTACCGTGGTGGTCATTGGCGACAGCATTGTGCGTTCGGCACGCATTATCACGGCTGAATTAGCAAAACAAGGTAGCGTTCAGGCTGCCTCTCAAGTCGCCGCATCGGTACAAACACGCCCACACCGTTTACCCAATATGGATAAACAAGACGTGTTGTCGTGGGACGAATTATTGCAGCAAAATGCCGTACAAAAATTACACATGACCATCGGCAAAGCCAACCAATTACTCGCTGAAAACCATCCCGATGCCGCCAAACACCCACAAGCAGGCAATGCCGATGACACCTTTATTGATTTGTACACAGCAGTCGTATCGCAACCATCTATCGGAAAAAGCTTGCTGGGCGAACAAGGTTTTCAGCAACTGCAAGCGCGTTTGAAACCCAATCAAGCGGCGATTGTCGTGGCTGGCGAAGGCGTGTATTCGTGGAAAGGCACGGGTTATGTGCGTGGCGGTATTTTTGACCGCATTGAAGTAATTCAAAATGACAATGGTTTCCGCTTTACCGATTTACACCATACACGCTTATTGGATTTTCAGGCAGCAGGTTCGCCCCATTTTAAAGAAGTATCCCTGTTTGTTACCCCTGAAGATTTTGAATTTGACCCTGCTGAACCATGGCGTTTGCAATTAATGATTCAACATGAATTGAGCGTCCAAAATAAAGTCTTTGTAACCGTCGATTTGCCGTATCAAATGCCACAAGCGTTTACCGTAGATGACCCCAATGGCAAACCCGTCGTGGTGGCAAGCACACCTACTCAAGCAGCCTCAACCGTTGCCACACCAGCTGCAGTCGCCAACACCGACACCACCACTGACAACCCACAACGCGCTTTGTGGAAACAAATGTGGCAAGACAAAATGCCACATATCATTGCCATCGGTTTCATGCTGTTGATTTTAACCGCGGTGTTTTTCTTTCAAGACACACTGGTTAAATATGAAACCTTTTACCGCCGTTTCCGCTATGCGTATTTAACCGTTACCTTGGTGTATGTTGGCTGGTATTTACACGCACAATTATCGGTAGTGAATGTACTGACCTTTACCTCATCATTAATTAACGGTTTTAGCTGGGACTATTTTTTAATGGACCCCTTCATTTTCACATTATGGAGCAGCACCGCCATTGCCATGCTGTTGTGGGGACGTGGCGCATTTTGCGGCTGGCTGTGTCCATTTGGCTCACTGCAAGAATTAAGCAACGCGATTGCCAAAAAACTAGGCGTGAAACAAATCACCGTCCCCTTTGCCGTACACACCCGATTAACCGCATTGAAATACGTCATTTTTATGGTGTTATTTGGCGTATCCCTTTACGAATTGGGGCTGGCTGAAACCCTATCCGAAATTGAGCCGTTTAAAACAGCCATTATTTTGCATTTTATCCGTGAATGGTGGTTTGTACTGTTTGCGGTGGCATTGATTGCAGCAGGATTATTTATTGAACGCTTTTTCTGTCGCTATCTATGCCCCTTGGGCGCGGCGATGGCGATTCCTGCGAAATTACAAGTATTTAACTGGTTGCGCCGTTACCCAATGTGCGGCAATCCATGTCAAATTTGCAACCACGAATGCCCCGTACAAGCAATTGCACCCGAAGGCGACATCAACCCCAATGAATGCATCCAATGCCTACATTGCCAAGTGATGTACAACCACGAAACCCGTTGCCCCCAAGTGGTCGCCACCAACAAGAAAAAAGCCAAACAAGCCGCCGCCAAAGCCGAATTAAACGCCCAACGCGCCGAACAAACCGAACAAATCGTTCATTTTGTAAAACGTGATAAAACAACCGATTAACCCTTTCAGGCTGCCTTTTTTGACAAGCTCGCTGAATATTTGCCAGAACGCGGCGTCTTGCCGCCGCACCCACGCTGCGCCCGTTGTGATGGTAAGTGGTGAGCTAAAAATAGCCGTTTACTTTATTTAAGATGCTTTTGCAAAAGTTTCAGGCTGCCTGAAACCCATTTCCCCCTATTTTCTAACCCGTAAAAAAACACTTTCAAATGTAAGGAGTAGTACCATGAATGACCATAAAATCAGTCGCCGTAACTTTCTCGGCACGGCTGCGGCATCAGGCGTTGGCTTGATGGGTTTGGCGGCTTGTGGTGGCGCACCGCAAGCCAGCAAAACCGCGTCAGCCGCACACGCAGGTGGCGCAACCACCCACGGCGCAGCCGCAGCAGGTGGCTTAACTTCACACGTTGGGCCGGGCGAATTGGATAAATATTATGGATTCTTGTCTGGTGGTCAATCAGGCGAATTGCGCGTGGTAGGCGTACCGTCTATGCGCGAATTGATGCGTATCCCCGTATTCAATATGTGTAGCGCAACAGGTTGGGGCTATACCAACGAAAGCCGTGCTATTTTGAATGCCAATTTGACACAAGACACCAAAGATTTCTTAAAAAAATCAGGTTTAAAAACATATATCAACGGCGACTTGCACCACCCACACATGTCATTCCAAGATGGCACTTATGATGGACGTTTTATTTATGTGAATGATAAAGCGAATAACCGCGTGGCGCGTATCCGTTGCGATGTGATGAAAACCGATAAAGTAGTAGAAATTCCCAATGCTTCAGGCATTCACGGTTTGCGTCCACAGCGTTACCCTAAAACAGGTTACGTTTTTGCCAATGGCGAACACATTGTACCTGTACCCAATAACGGCACAATGTTAGACGACCCTGCAAAAAATTACTGGGCTGTTTACACCGCGATTGACGGCGAAACCATGCAAATTGCTTGGCAAGTGATGGTTGATGGCAATTTGGATAATGGCGATGCCGATTATCAAGGCAAATACTCATTCTCCACCTGCTACAACTCAGAAAAAGGCGTTACCGTAACCGAAGCATCTGCCAATGAGCAAGACTGGTGCGTGGTCTTCAACATTGCCGCGATTGAAGAAGGCATCAAAAACGGCGATTTCAAAGAAATCAACGGTGCCAAAGTATTAGATGGTCGCAAACAAGCCAACAGCAAATACACACGTTATATTCCTGTGCCTAACTCACCACACGGTTGTAATGCGTCGCCTGATGGCAAATATATTATGTTGAACGGCAAATTGTCGCCAACCGTTACGGTATTGGACGTGAGCAAATTGGACGATTTGTTTGCTGGCAAAATCCAAGAGCGTGATGTGGTGGTGGCAGAGCCTAAATTGGGTTTAGGCCCACTGCATACGGCGTTTGACGGTCGGGGTTTTGCGTACACCACATTGTTTATTGACAGCCAAATGTGTAAATGGAACATTCAAAAAGCGATTGATGCCTATGCCGCAAAATCGGATAAAGATGATTACATTGTGCAAAAATTAGACGTTCACTTCCAACCGGGACATAACCATTCTACGATGGGCGAAACGAAGGAAGCTGACGGTCAATGGCTGGTGTCATTAAACAAATTCTCAAAAGACCGTTTCTTGAATGTTGGGCCATTGAAACCTGAATGCGACCAATTAATTGACATTTCTGGCGATGAAATGAAGTTGGTACACGATAATCCAACTTTTGCTGAACCGCACGATATGATGTTGGTGGCTGCCAGCAAAATCAATCCTAATAAAACATGGAACCGTCAAGACCCTTGGATGTGGCAAGCCACATTAGACCAAGCCAAAGCAGACGGCATCACGCTGGAAAAAGACAACAAAGTCATTCGCAATGGCAATCAAGTGCGCGTGTATATGACAGCTGTTGCACCAACGTTCGGTTTACCATACTTTGAAGTGTATGAAGGTGATGAAGTAACCATTATTGTTACCAATAATGAAACGACTGAAGATTTGACGCACGGTTTGACGCTGGAAGGTCATGGCGTGGCGATTGAGATTGGCCCACAAGCAACGGCATCTATTACCTTTACGGCAAATCGTTTGGGCGTGTATTGGTATTATTGCCAATGGTTCTGCCATGCGTTGCACATGGAAATGTCAGGTCGCATGATTGTGCATAAAAAAGGTGAAGCGTTTTTAGGCGACGCGGCGATGAAATCGTCTAAACCTGAAACAGCATCTGCACCTGCTGCGGCATCATCGGCATCGGCTGCGAAGTAATTTGATGATTCAGGCTGCCTGAAAGTACGCGATATTTTATTTTGACCATGATTTTATTGAAAAAAATATCGCGTACTCACCAGCAGCTTGAATGATTTGATTATGATGATTGAGTGAATTTGTTTTCAAATCATTTTTGAGCGCACGACATTTTTTAAAATGCTGCCTGAAATTGTCAATATGTCGTCATTCCCGCGTAGGCGGGAATCCCAGTCAAATGAATATATTCTTTTGATTTGAAATAATTTTTATTCATTTTAAATGGATTCCCGCCTACGCGGGAATGACGAAATTTTTATTTTGTCATGTATTTCAGGCAGCCTGAAAATGAATTTATTGAATCATCACAATCATTTTATATAACACACATCATAATGAAATTAAATCCATTTTGGTTTGGAATGCTGTTGGCATTCATTGCGCCATCAACGGCTGCGGCGGTCATTTCGGTTTCGCCGAATGATTCATTGCAAGCAGCCATTGATGCCGCGCAAGCTGGCGACACAGTACAATTAGCGGCTGGCAAATACATTGGCAACATCATCATTAACAAACCCTTGATTTTACAAGGTACAACAGACCACCGCGCCATTATTGAAGGCGACCGCAAAGGACGCACCATTACCGTGGCAGCGCCCAATGTAACCGTACAAAATCTAACCATTACCCATTCAGGTTTGAGTTTACCGAATATGGACGCAGGCGTATTTTTGGACAAATCAGCGAGTCATGCCAAAGTTTTAAACAATCAGATTTTGGATAATTCGGTGGGCGTCTATTTATGGGGTTCGCCCTACGCGCTGGTACAGGGCAACACGATTGTGGGCAACAAAGAATTACGCGGCAACGAACGCGGCAATGGCGTGAGCGTTTGGAATGCGCCCTATTCCCAAGTATTGCATAATGATATTTCCTACGGACGCGATGGCATTTTTTCTAATGCCAGTACGTTTAATACGTTTAATCACAATACTTTTCACAATTTGCGTTACGGCATTCATTATATGTACACCAATGACAGCGAAATCAATCACAATGTGGTGCGCGATAGCGAAATTGGATACGCGATTATGTTTTCCGAACGAATTAAGGTTAATCACAATATTTCCATTCACAATTCGCAACAAGGCATGATGTTGAATTATGCCAATCACTCCGAAATCATTGGCAATGCCGTGAGCCAGTCGGAAAAATGCGTTTTTATTTACAATGCCAATAACAACCAATTTAGAGATAACTATTTTGGCGAATGCGGCATGGGCATTCACTTTAGCGCGGCAGCAGAAGGCAATCAAATTCGCAATAATGCGTTTGTGAATAATGAAACACAAATCAAATACGTTGGCACACGCTTTGTGGATTGGGCAGAAGGCGGACGCGGTAATTATTGGAGCGACAACAGCGCGTTTGATTTAAATGGCGATGGCATCGCCGACACTGCCTACAAACCCAATGGCATTATTGACCAAATTGTCTGGCGCGCGCCTGCGGCACGATTATTGGTCAATAGCCCTGCGGTGAGCATTGTCAAATGGGCGCAACAGCAATTCCCAGCCATTATGCCGGGGGGCATTACCGACAGTAAACCATTGATGGTATTACCTGAAAATGAAACATTGAAAAAATTGCGTGAATTACAAGCGTAGAACATTCAGGCAGTCTTTCTTTTGAAAGGTGGTCTGAATATTTGCCAGAACGCGGCGTCTTGCCGCCGCACCCACGCTGCGCCCGTTGTGATGGTAAGTGGTCAATTTAAAAATGGATTCCTGCCTACGCAGGAATAACGATGGTTTTATTTTGGCGAGCACTAAAAAGCAGCCTGAAAATTAATTGAGAAGGAAATCATGATGAAATATTCATTATTATTTTGTTTATTAAGTTTAACCAGCTATGCTTCGGCACAAACGGCTATCTCTGAAGCCTGTTTATATGGCACTTGGAAATCAGATAGAAAATTATCTCGCCAATATAATCAAAAACACAGTAACGCGTCTCAAAGTATGCAAGATTTCTTACATCAAAATATTGGTTATACCACCGTGATTTATCAACCCAATCATTTAAAATATACGGTTGCTGAACACCAATATAAAGGCGAAACGTTCAAAGAAATGACCGATGAATTTGACTTCAAAATTACCCAATTTAATCATAACGCCATCACGTATCAACCCACGCCCGATGGCAGAGACTCGTTGCCATCAGGCGCGACTTTGTATTTTAAAACGCGTGATATTTACTATGTGAATGTGGCTGAAAATATGCGCGAATACCTCCGCCGCCAATCGCCCACACCAAAAGATTGTCAGCTAGCGAAATAATTTTCAGGCAGCCTGAAATTTAAATAATATAAAAAATCATGAATCATCAACACCTCACTCTAACCAACGTAACCAAACAATACGGCGCACAAAAAGCCGTCAATAACGTGGATTTAACGCTTAATGCAGGCGAATGTGTCGGTTTGGCAGGACACAATGGCGCGGGCAAATCCACGATGATGAAATTGATTTTGGGCTTAATTCGTCCCGATGTCGGCAATGTGATGCTGTTTGGCGAACCTGTGAGCCACGCCGCGCACATTCGCCGTCAAATCGGTTATTTGCCCGAAACGGTTTCCTTGCATCCATCTTTAACTGGCAAAGAAACACTTGATTTTTATGCCAAATTAAAAGGGACGGATTTATCACTGAATCACACGCTGCTGGAACGTGTGGGCATCGCACAATCAGCACACAAGCGCGTGGGCGCGTATTCCAAGGGGATGCGGCAGCGTTTGGCGTTGGCGCAAGCCTTGTTGGGCGAGCCGAAATTATTGTTATTAGATGAACCGACTACGGGTTTAGACCCTGCCTCTCGGCAAATGTTTTATCAAATTATCAATGAGTTAAAAGAACGTGGCGCAACGGTTTTATTGTCCACACACGCATTGGCAGAATTAGACGGACACGCCGACCGCATTGTCGTCATGAAAAATGGCAACAAAGTCGCAGATGGCAATATGCGCGAATTGCACATTCAAAGCGGTTTGCCGACCAAAATTGTGGCGCAATTATCCCGCGAAACAGCATTGCCCGCGCATTGGACACAACATTCAGGCAGCCTGAAATATGCAACAGAATGCGCGGAAACAGACAAAATGGCACGTTTGCATGAATTGGGCAACTTGGACAATGTGGCACAACTGGATATTCACACGCCGACATTGGATGAAATGTATGCCGAATTTTTGAAACGGGAAGATGTGTAAATTAATCAGCCCCGAACATGAATCACATAAAAATGCGCGTAACTGCTGATACCGATAAGCACATAAAAGCATGTCCAAATCGGCAAAAGCCAAATGGGGTGTATGGTGCTTGCCGAGACCATCATCGCAATCAACCCTGCAAAACTGCTGAATAGCAACACCAGCGACACCCCATTTTTCAGGCAGCCTGAAATGCTAAACATCATGGCTTTGAACACGCTTTCATGATGATGAATAAAATAACTAGGCGCAAACCATATCCACAATATGGGTACACCCAAAAATAAAATTTTGCCACTGGGAAAAAATAAAAAATTGGGTAACCAAATGACCCCATCATGTTGTGCCGTTGGATAAAACCGATTCAGAAACACGCCCCATAGGATAATTGCCAATATCAAAACAAACCCCAATGCAAAACCCGTAAATGCATTATCTGCACGCCATGGCGCAAAAAAAGGGTCTAGCGTGCGATTTTGATATTGATATTCAGGGTCATGGCTTAATTCATGCGCGGTAGAAACCATGCCAATCAATAAACCCATATTTAATAAAAATAAATGACCTGTAATAGGCAATAACAAGGCTAATAAAGACACAAACATAAATATCGTGATAAATAACCAAATTGCCAACCAACCCCATGGCGCAGCTTGAATGATGTTAAAACTGTGCTTGATGGTATAAAGATAAATCATAATTTGATTTTTTAGATAATTCATAACAATATCAACCCATTTTATTTTTGATTATTTTAACAAATTAAAAACCTGTACTCACAATTCAATCAAGAGAAGATTTATGTCCCCTATTTTCATTATTGCACAAAAAGAAATCCGCGATAATTTACGCAATCGCTGGGTATTGGCGGCGACGGCGTTGATGTTTGCGCTGGCTTTGGCGTTGGGCTTTCTTGGCAGTGCGCCAACTGGCAGCGTAAAAGTTGATCCTTTGACCGTTACCGTGGTGAGTTTATCCAGTTTGTCTATTTTTTTAATTCCACTGATTGCCATGTTGATGGCGTATGACGCGCTGATTGGCGAGATTGAACGTGGCACGATGGCGTTATTATTGAGTTATCCAATTTCACGTTGGCAGATTTTAATTGGCAAATTAATCGGACATACGGCGATGTTGGCAGCAGCCACTACCGTGGGTTATGGCGCGGCTGGTTTGGTGTTGCAACTGAATTTTGGCGGCATTCAAGCGGCGGCGTGGAAACCATTTTTCTTGCTGATTGTGGCGAGCGTATTGCTGGGGACGGCGTTTTTATCGCTGGGCTATTTGATTAGCGCGAAAGTGAAGGAACGCGGCACGGCAGCAGGTTTGGCGATTGGCGTGTGGCTGTTTTTTGTGGTGATTTTTGATATGGCATTGCTGGGCATACTGGTTGCCGACAGCAAACACGCGATTAATGCCAAGATTTTAGAAACCATTTTATTATTTAATCCAACAGACATTTATCGTTTGCTTAATTTGACGGGCTTTGAAAATACGGCAATGTATGCAGGTTTGGCAGGCGTGAGTGGGCAAATTGGTTTGACGAAACTGACATTATTATTCGCGCAACTGGGGTGGATTGTGGTGCCGTTTGCATTGGCGGCGTGGCTGTTTAATCGTCGGCAGATTTAGTGTTTCATCAACTGCGCCGCCAACAAATACATGAATTTTCAGGCAGCCTTTCAGTACGCGACATTTTTTACAATGCTGCCTGAAACAGTAGATATGCCGTCATTCCCGCGTAGGCGGGAATCCAAGTTTAAACAACATAAACTTTTGTTTTAAATTAATTTATTAAATTTTCAAATGGATTCCCGCCTACGCGGGAATGACGGTGTTTTGATTTTGTCGTGTACTGTCAAAGCAGCCTAAAAGGATTCAACTAAATGAAAAAATTAAGCATTTTATTATTCAGCTGCGTATTAGCAGCCTGTGGGCAAAGTAGCGACACCGCCGCACCACCGCCACCTCAAGCCATTTCTGAACACGCCAAAGGTTATTATTGCACAATGAATTTGTCAGAACATGATGGCGGTAAAGCGCAAATTTTCGTGCAAAGTCAGCCTGATAAGCCTTATTGGTTTTCTACGGTTAATCAAGCATTTGGATTTACGCGTCATCCTGCTGAACCGAAAGACATTGCCGCCATTTATGTTACCGATATGGGCAAAGTAGCGGATTGGAGCAAACCTCGTGCTGATAACGCTTGGATTGACGCGAAAACCGCGCATTATGTGATTGATAGCAAATTTATTGGTGGTATGGGCGCGGTTGATGCGTTGCCGTTTGCAGATTTGGCGCAAGCGCAAGCGTTTGTGGCGAAAAATGGCGGCAAAATTGTGAAATTTGATGATATGCCAGATGAGTTTATTTACAAATAATTCAATTAGATAAGGAATAATCATGAATCTTTCTCGCCGCCGTTTTATTGGCATCACTGCTGCGTTATCGGCAAGCGCGTTATTGCCGAATGCGTGGGGACAAAAGCAGCCTGAACCTGTGATTTGGCGTGGCGTGGCATTGGGTGCAGATGCGGAATTGCGTTTGTATCACACCCATCGTGCTACGGCAGAACTTTTGATTCAGCAAGCACTTGCGGAAGTGAATCGCTTGGAAAATATTTTCAGTGTGTATCGTGAACACAGTCAGGTGTCGCGTTTGAATCGTTCAGGCAGCCTGAATGCGCCATCGGCGGATTTGTTGGCGGTGTTGAGTCAAGCACACAGTGTTCACACGCTGACCCATGGTGCATTTGACCCAACGGTGCAGGTATTGTGGCAGGCATACGCGCAGCATTTTGGGCAGCATCCGAATAGCACCACTGTACCGAATCTTCAGGCGACCTTGAAACGTGTGGGCTGGAAACATGTGTCGGTGTCGCCACAAAAGATTTCGTTTCATCAACGTCATATGGCAATCACGCTCAATGGTATCGCGCAAGGTTTTATTACTGACCGCATCACGCAGATTTTGCAACGTGGGGGGTTAAATCATGCGTTGGTGAATATGGGGGAAATTCGTCATTTGGATACTTTAAAACAGTATGGTGAAGTGGCGAAAATTCAAAATCCACGCGGCAAAGGTACGTTGCCTAATCAGGAAATTCATTTGCAAAATCAGGCTTTGGCAACGTCTGGCGGTTATGGTACAACGTTTGATGTGGCAGGCAAGCAAACGCATTTGTTTGACCCGCGCACGGGTAGCAGCGCACCGCGTTATCAGAGTGTGAGTGTGTTGGCGGATACGGCAACGATGGCGGACGCGCTTTCTACGGCGTTTGCGGTGAGCGATGAACGGACGATTCAGACAGCCGCGCAGCAAGTAGGCGCGAAAGTATGGTTGGTGGGATTAGATGGGAATGTGAAACGGTTGGGATAAGTTGCGGACGGTTTCGTGCCACTGGTTTGAAGCGTGGGTGCGGCGGCAAGACGCCGCGTTCCGCAATGATGAAGGTAGATGTGATTTTAGAATAAATCATAAAAATTTCAGCAATCTGATTCCCTCTCCCAGTGGGAGAGGGTTAGGGAGAGGGAAATCTGTGGACGTGTTACCCTCTCCCCAGCCCTCTCCCACTGGGAGAGGGAGTTAGGTTACTGGTTATTCAGCATAATCTATTTAAATATACTTTTCTGAATTGATATTAAGGGTAATTTCATGGGGACAAAGCAAAAAGTAGGGTGAACAGCAATGTCCACCCTACTCTTTATTTTTTGTTGTTTAATCCAAGGCTTTGGTTAATTCTTCAAAGCTGCAAGTGGCTGTGCCTAATTTGGCAACCACAACACCAGCCGCCGCATTGGCGGTGTGCATGGCATCGGGTAAGCTGTATTTTGCCGCCAAGCATAAACCCATGGTGGCAATCACGGTATCGCCTGCGCCTGATACGTCATAGACTTCTTGGGCGCGGGTGGGTTGGTGGTTGATTTCGCCATCGCGGTATAGGCTCATGCCTTCTTCGCTGCGTGTGAGTAGGAGTGCGTCTAAATCGAGTTCTTCGCGTAAGGCTTGGGCTTTGTCAGTTAAGCCTTGTTCGCTGCTCCAGCCGCCTACGGCTTCGCGCAATTCGGCGCGGTTGGGAGTCAGTAAGGTGGCACCTTCGTATTTGCTGAAATCTGCGCCTTTGGGGTCAATCAAGACTGGTTTGCCAATGGCACGCGCTGATGCAATCAGGACTTGGACTTCATTCAATACACCTTTGCCGTAATCGGACAGGATGACGGCATCAAATTGTCCTACTAATTTGCCGTACATTTGGTACACGGAATTCAGGCTGCCTGAATCGGGTTTTTCTTCAAAATCAAGGCGAATCAGTTGTTGGTTGCGTGATAATACGCGTAATTTTAAGGTGGTGGGCGCATGGCTGCTGCGGTGTAAATAGTCGCCAATGCCGTCTTGTTTTAATAATTCGGCTAATAAGTCAGCGGCTTCATCGTTGCCCACTACGGATAATAGGGAAACTTGTCCCCCCAAAGCGGCGATATTGCGTGCCACGTTGGCTGCGCCGCCTGCGCGGTGTTCGGTTTTGCCAATTTTGGCAACAGGAACAGGGGCTTCTGGCGAAATGCGGTTCACATCGCCAAACCAGTAGCGGTCTAGCATCACGTCGCCTACCACCAATACTTTGGCTTTTTGGAAATCGGATAATTTGGGTTTACGGTATTTCATGATTTTTCCTTTAGATTGAATTTATTATAAATCGTATTTCAGGCAGCTTTTTGGGTACACGATATTTTTTAAAACGCTGCCTGAACAATCATCATGCCGTCATTCCCGCGTAGGCGGGAATCCAATTCAAATTAAGATAACTCTATTTTAAAACAAAATATTAAGTTTATTTAACTTGGATTCCCGCCTACGCGGGAATGACGATGTTGTTTTGTCGCATACTAACAGGCAGCCTGAAAGATTTATTTATTTGGGCAAATGTCTGATTTCCCAACATTGATGAATTTTCTTATTCCGAAAATCATCGGGAACAGATGATTTTGACACATCTTTCACGGCATAACGTGCCATTATCGCCTCATCTAGCGTAAATGAGCGTAAATTATTGGAAAAGTACAACACGCCCTCTTGGGCTAATAATGCCATCGCGCCATCAATGAGTTTGGCTTGGTCGCGCTGAATGTCCAAAATATCGAGCATTTTTTTGCTATTGGAAAAACTAGGCGGGTCAAGCACAATCAAATCAAATTGTTTATTTTGTTTCACGGCATCTTGTAAATATTGAAATACGTCTGCACGGATGATGTGATGTTTGTCTAAATCCATGCCATTTAATACAAAATTGCGCTTTGCCCAATCTAAATAAGTATTGGATAAATCAACGGTTTCACTATACACTGCGCCGCCTGTCGCCGCATATACGGTAAAGCTGCCTGTGTAGGAAAAGAGATTTAAAAAGCGTTTGCCAGCCGCCGTGTCGCCGACTTTTTGGCGGGTGTTGCGGTGGTCTAAAAATAAGCCTGTGTCTAAATATTTATCCAAATTCACCCAAAATTGGCGACCGTGTTCGCGGATAATAAAGTCTTCGCCGACTGCGCCTGTTTTTTCGTATTGCGCGGTGCCTTTTTGGCGTGCGCGTTGTTTTAAGTGGATGTTTTGTTTGGGTAAACCTGTTACAAATTGGACGGCTTCGCACACATCGTCCAGCCATTGTTGATAATCATCGGGGTGCATCAACCAGCCTGTGTCGTATTCTTGCAAATGAATGTGTTCGCCGTACACATCAATGGCAAATGGAAATTGGGGAATGTCTTTATCATAAATACGCCATGCTTCCAAATGTTGGCGTTTTGCCCATTTCATTTGGTGTTTGAGATTTTTACCCAGTCGGTTAATTAAGTCGTTTATATTGCTCATAATTTGATTTTTCTGTTTTCAGGCTGTCTGAAAGCTGATTGTCATTAAAAAAAGGCTAATTTCATTGCCAAGACCACAAAAATGGTTCCACTCACACGATTCATGATTTGGCTGGCAGACGGTTGGCGACGCAACCAATTTCCAAACGGCGCAGCAATCATAATTACCATCATCGCCCAAATCACACCAATCATCACAAACGTCATGCCCAACCATAAAAAGGGCAACACGCTGGGCATTTCACTGTTTTTGCGAACGAATTGTGGTAATAAAGTTAAAAAGAAAATGATGATTTTAGGATTTAATAAATTGGTAATGAAACCTTGTTTTAATAAAATAACATGATTTTTTTCGGTGTTCAGGCTGCCTGAAAATTGAATCGGTGGTGCTTGCCACATTTGCCACGCCAAATACACCAAATACGCCGCGCCACCATATTGTAAAACACCAAATAATGTCGGCGATTGTGCAATCACTTGCGCCAACCCAAATGAAACCGCAGCAATATGCACAAATAAACCCAATGTAATGCCCAATAACGACACCATCGCCGCCATTCGCCCTTGCGCCAACGTACGCGTAAGCAGATAAATCGTGTCATTTCCGGGCGTCATCGCCAACACAATGCAGGCAATCACAAAACTGGGATAATTGACAATATCATTCATTTCAGGCTGCCTGAAGTTAAAAATGAATATAAAACATTGATTTAGCCAAAAATACAATCGCCAACATTTGTATCAACACTGCCGCATGAATGTATTTAGACCACGCCACCGTAAGAGTGTTACGCCGCATTTTGCTCACCGCAATCAAAAAATGCGCCAAAATACTGAATGCCAACAAAATCTTAATCAAAAGCTGAATGCCAAACGCACTCGCCAACGGATTTCGCAACACATCAACATACCGATGCACCATCGCCAATCCCGACAAAAACACGCCTGCAACCACAAACGGCATCACACGCACCGCACGGCGCGAAATAGCACGTTCCACTTCACGCCGCGCATCACGGCTCACGGCTGGGCTGTGCAACGCGCTCAAAATCAACGCTTCAAATATCACGCCACCCACAAACGCAATCGCACAATACAAATGGATAATATGAGCAATGGTATAACTATTCATTTCAGGCTGCCTGAATGGAAAATGGGGAATGAGATTGTAGCCGAATTTAACCGTTCAGGCTGCTGTCCCAAACAATTATTTTTGCCGTTTAGCGCGTGGATGCGTTTCATCATACACTTGCGCCAAATGCTCAAAATCCAATTTTGTATAAATTTGAGTCGTGGACAAACTTTGATGTCCCAACAACTCCTGCACCGCTCGCACATCACGCGATGCCTGCAACAAATGGCTCGCATAACTATGACGCAACATATGCGGCGAAAGATGCTGATTAGACTGATTTTTCTGCGCCCACTCCTCCAAGCGCTTACCAATCTGCCGCGTACACAAACGCCGCCCATTGCGACTGGTAAACAACGCCCGCTCCTCTGCCAACGCCACCCGCACCGCCAAATAATCCGCCAACGCGACCACACTTTGCCGCGTCAAAGGCACTTGCCGCTCACGGCTGCCCTTCCCCGACACCGACACCCAGCCAGCCTCCAACAACACATCTTCCACATTCAACGCCTGCAACTCCGACAACCGCAAACCACTGCCATAAAACAACTCAACCATCGCATGGTCGCGCAACGCCAACGGGTCGTCAGGGTCAGGCATATCATCATCAATCAAATGATTAATCTGCTCACGGTCAATCGCCTTGGGCAAACGTTCAGGCGGTTTCGGTGCCTTCACATTTGCAACAGGATTACTCACCAAATCACCACGCTGTACCAAATATTCCGCATACTGCCGCCAAGACGTCAATTTCCGCCCCAAGCTACGCGGATGCTGCCCACGCTGCGACAACTGCTTGAGCGCACGAATCATATCACCCCGTGTTGGCGTAGCCGTTTCAGGCAGCATGGTTGCCAATTCCAACAAATCGCGCCGATACGCCGCCAAAGTGTGTGGCGATTTTCCCTGCTGCCCTAATTGCGTCAAATACGCCTCTAATTGAAACAAAAACACATGCATCACACACAATCACCCAAACAAAAAAACAAACCTCACCATACCACAAACCACACCCATTGCCACCCCCAAATATCCCTAGCACATTGACCAGAACGCGGCGTCTTGCCGCCGCACCCACGCTTTCCGTTACTGGCACGGAACGGCGCGTTCTTCAAAATTAACTGTTGAAATCTTTGCAAAAGCATCTCAAACAAAGTCAATGACATCAATGGAGCGCGGACGGCTCGTCCGCTTGGTTGATTTGATTAAATTTTTATTTCGGTTTGTATCAAAATGCGGACGAGCCGTCCGTGCTCCATCCGTCCGTGCTCCATGAGTTTTGCAAAGGTTTCAAATATTTTCAGGCAGCCTGAAAAAAATAGCCCCTTGTATCCAAACAAGGGGCTGTCAAAAGGAACACAAACCACTACCAAAATATTACTCAACACATAAGGGCTAACACCGCTTCGCTGTCATCAGCCCCTACAAGTGAATCACTCACTGCGCTGTGTAACTGGTATGGATGACATCATACTGCAAATAAAAATTATTTTCAAATAAAAATAACTTTCAATTAGAAAATAATAATTAATTACCTGATTTTAAAATAAATTAATTTGCAGCAAACGTATTACATTGCTGAATATCGCCTGTTTTCAAGCCCTTATCAAACCAAGACTTACGCTGCGCCGATGTACCATGCGTATAAGTATGAGGCACCGTATAACCTTGAGCGCGTTGCTGCAAACGGTCATCGCCCACCGATTCCGCCGCATTATAAGCCTCCTCAATGTCGCCAGCCTCAAACAAACCATCTTTTTCCGCATAATGCCCCCACACCCCCGCATAACAATCCGCCTGCAATTCCAAACGCACCGATAACGCATTTGCCTCTTTTTTGCTCACCTGTGCTTGTGCCTGATTCACCTTCTGAATCGTTCCCAACACTGTCTGCACATGATGCCCTACTTCATGCGCCAACACATAAGCAAATGCCGCATCACCTTCCGCGCCCAAATCCTTTTTCATCGTGTTATAAAACGACAAATCAATATACAATTTTTGGTCAGCAGGACAATAAAACGGGCCCGCACTCGAGCTGCCTGTACCACAAGCCGTTGATGTCGCGCCATTATACAAAACCAATTTTGGAGCTTGATATTTCGCGCCATGTTGTTGGAAATACGCGCCCCACACCTTTTCCGTTTCGCGCAAAACCACCGAACTCAATTTTGCCAATTCCTGTTCCTGTGCCGATGCTTGATAAGGTTGCGATTGTTCCGTTTGTGGTGCACCACCTTGTTGCACCCCAACAACGCCACTCAAATCCACACCATAATAAGCACCCACCAACAAAATAATCAAACCCAAAATACCAACAGGTTTACCACCACCGCCGCCACCGCTACTACCACGACGGTCTTCTACATTTTGACTGCCTTCTCTGTCTTGCCAACGCATGATTAAATCCTTTAAAAATGGTTAAAAAATCTTCAGCTTGTTTCATACTGAATCAGCGTTTCATTATCGCATAAGAAAAAAGCCCAAACAAATTGTTTGGGCTTTCTAAAATCTTGGTGGTCAGAGGCAGGATCGAACTGCCGACACACGGATTTTCAATCCGTTGCTCTACCGACTGAGCTATCCGACCAAGAAAGAATGTATTAAACCATTAATCACTTTCTTAAGCAAGCGTTATTTTAACCAAAAAATATTATTATTTGATTTATCAAGATTTATTTTCAGGCAATTTTAAGAACGTGTGGCGATAATGTTTCAATTCCTCAATGCTTTCCAAAATATCGTCCAACGCTTGATGTGAACCTTTTTTAACAATGCCTTTATACACTTCAGGCGACCAGCGTCTCGCCAATTCTTTTAAAGTGGAAACATCTAAATTGCGATAATGGAAATATTGTTCCAATTTTGGCATATATTTCACCATAAAACGTCTATCTTGATGAATGGTATTACCGCACATTGGCGTTGCTTTTTCAGGCAGCCACGTTTGCATAAACGTTAATAATTCATCTTCCACTTGTGATTCTGTGTAAGTAGATGATTTTACACGTTCTATCAAACCTGTTCGCGTGTGTGTATCGGTATTCCATTTATCCATATTATTCAAAATATCATCGCTTTGATGAATGGCATACACGGGCGATTGCGCCAATACATTCAAATCGCTATCGGTAATAATCATGGCAATTTCAATGATTTTATCGTGTTCGGGATTCAGCCCCGTCATTTCCATGTCTAACCAACATAAGTGATTGGGATTTTTCATATAAAACTCTTTTAATTAATCAATTAGTTGCAAATATTCAGGTGGCACGCTGTTCGTTAACCAAACCTGATTGTCGCTCAAATAAAATTCATGCCCCAACCGCACCATCGCCGCCGCATCAACACGCAAGACCACAGGTTTCCCATGCCGTCGCCCGACTTCAATCGCCGTCGCCACATCTGCCGATAAATGGACATGATGACGACTACCAGCCAGCAAACCTTGCGCTTGAATGCTGTCCAAAAAGCGCGTCGTCGTGCCATGATACAAGACATCAGGCGGCGATACAGGCGTATATTGAATGTGAACTTGTGTCGTAGAATGCCCTTGTGCGGCACGAATTTTGCTGCCATCTGCTGATAACGTGAAACGTTTTTTACTATTTTTTTCAATTACTTCATCTAATAATTCACGCGAGATAGGACGTTGGTGTTGTGCCGCTTGTGCCAACAAGACATCAACATCCACCCAGCCTTCACGGTCTAATTCAATACCGATGGATTCTGGATGATGACGCAAAACATAGCTTAAAAATTTACTGATTTGGGTAATGTGATGACTCATAAAAAGCTTTCAGGCTGCCTGAAATATTATTGCAAATTTATTTAAACAAATAGCATATTATTCTGCACGAACATGTGGATTATGACGCTTTTCATGTCCAATCGTGGTTGTTTCACGATGCCCCGGAATCACCACCACATCTTCAGGCAGCGTGTATAATTTGCTACGAATGCCGTTTAACAAATCCTGTGTGTTACTGCGCGGAAAATCGGTGCGTCCCACACTTTCTTTAAATAAAACATCGCCAGCAATCAACAGTTTCTCACTCGCGCAATAGAAAACCACATGCCCAGGCGTATGCCCTGGAATATGCAACACATCAAACACATACTGCCCTACTGTCAATTTTTCTCCTTCTGATAACCAACGCGTTGGCGTAAAAGCAGGCGAAAACTCAAAGCCATATTTGGCATATTCACGCGTTTTATTCGGCAAATCTTCTAACAAAAATAAATCATCTTGATGTGGACCCACAACAGGAACATCAACCAATTCTCCCATCGCCACCACACCACCAACATGGTCCAAATGACCATGAGTAAGCCAAATCTCTTTTAAATTTAAATGATTATCTTGAATATATTGCCAAATTTCAGGAGCATTACCCCCTAAATCCGTTAAAACCGCATCACGGCTATCATCATCCCACAACAGTGTGCAATTTTGTTCATAAGGCGTTACAGGAATAATGGTTAAATGAAGTGCCATTTTGACGTTCCTAATATAAAGATAAAGCCATCATTGTAAACGATTTTTTTATATTATAAAACCATGAGATGAAAAAATGAAAGGCTGCCTATTTTTCAGGCAGCCTTGATATTATTCTTCACTACTTTCAGTTTTAGATTCTGATTTTTCAGATTTTTTTGCAAGCGTTTGATGAGCAGCACCTGATAACGTAACCCTTGGACGAACTTTTTCCAAAGTTTTATCGCCGATACCTTTTACTTCGGTTAATTCATCTACACTTTTAAATCCACCGTGTTGTTCACGATATTCAATGATTTTAGCTACTTTAGCTTTACCAACCCCCGTCCCTTTTAATGCGGCAATTAATTCTTCAGCTGTTGCTGTATTAATATTAACAGGTTGAGTAGGAATATTGCTTTCTTGCTTTTTAACTTTTTTAGTTGGCACCGCTTCTGTTTCAGATGAATTAGTGGATTTTTGCTCCACCGCCACTTGTTCAGATGCTGCTTCAGAAGTCGCCATCAAACCTACTGGTTTCGTATTTGCTTGTTCTTGACCACAAGCTGCCAAACCTAATACAGCAAATACACACAAACTAAATAAACGATGTTTAATCATCATAATGTCCACCTTTATAATGTAAGGATTAATTTAAAAATAGAATAATAATTCAATATTGATAATAAAGCAAGCAAAATCCCTAAATCATTAAATAAATGATTTAGGGATTTAGAATAAAAGTTTGGCGATGACCTACTTTCGCATAGGGACTATACTATCATCGGCGCTGGTTTGTTTCACTGTCCTGTTCGGGATGGGAAGGAGTGGGACCAAACCGCTATGGTCGCCAAACATAAA
>JBHARQ010000059.1:0-3161 GCA_041831015.1 Simonsiella sp.
AAATAGATTATTTTAAATTTCTGCAATTTTACTCCCTCTCCCTGTGGGAGAGGGCTGGGGAGAGGGTAACCCGTCCGCAGATTTCCCTCTCCCTAACCCTCTCCCACAGGGAGAGGGAATGAGGTTGTTATCCCGAACACACGTTATGAATGAAATATCAGTCTGCCCGATTTATTGCGCTGGCTGCGAAGTGGCAACAGGCACGGCAAATGCAGGCACGCTGGCTGCCATTTGGACGGCACCGCCTTGACTGGGTAGCCATTTGTGTTGGACGCGCCAAACGCCTTTGCCGTCTTCTACGCTGACATACCAGTGAACGGCTGGCGGTAAGGCTGGAAATTCGGCGATGAATTCATTTCCCGATAGGTGTTTGAGTGTGATTTTGCGGTCTTCGGCTTGACGCGCTGGGTGTTGTAATACGAGATTGACGCCGTTTTGTGGTTCTAATTTGCCTGTGATGAAGACTTTGGCAGCCGTGCCTTCGGGATTGAACATGACTTGGGCGTTGATGCCGCGTTCTACGGCGTGTTGGTCGCGGTCAATTTGGAGGTTGATGTGTTTGCCGTCTTTGTAGTAGTCGTCTGTAACCATTTCTTGGGCGTTGGTTTTGGCTAAACCAAAGCTGACAAAGGCAGCAATCACGACAATAATGGGTCCGCTCATCAGCATCCAAAAAATGGGTTGGCGGTAAAAAGGGGCGTTGTCGTCGTGTTGGGGTGGGGTAGGGTGGGACATGGTTTTTTATGCTTTCGTTTTTTTGGGGGTTTCAGGCTGCCTTTGAGTATAGGACAAAAAATAAAATAAGTGGTGATTTAATCGTTTGCGCTCTGTCGCCGCGCGGCGACTTACTTTTTAAAAAAGTAAGCCAAATAATATGAGATTCAATATATTGTGGCGATAGAGAGCAAACTTTTGATTTTATATTTTAAATTTGTTTCGTGTACTCAAAGGCTGCCTGAAAATTGGGTTCAATCTTACATTTGCCCTAATTTCAATTCCACCAGTTCACGGTTGGCGGCATTTTCGGGCAATTTGTCTAATGCCAATTTGTAAGCATCAGCCGCTTCCTTATTTTTGCCTTGTGCTGCCAAAATATCGCCTTTGGTTTCTTGAATTAGGGGCGTGAAACTGTCATCAACTGGCGTATTCAATACGGCTAACGCATCGTCAAATTTCTTTTGTTGCAACAATACGTTTGCCAAATTTTGCATGGCAATGGCTTGGAACAACGGTTGTTTTTGATTGTCCAACACCCAACGATAGGCGGTTGCCGCTTCGTCCAATTTGCCCGCATCAAATAATGATTTGGCGGTGGCTAAAGTGGCTTGAGCGGTGGCGGCAGATTTGCTATGCGATTGTTGTAATGCGGTTAATTTGGCAACATCGCCTTTCACTTGGCTGGCTTGTAGGGCAGATTCTTCATTGCTGCTGCGAATTTGCCCTTGATACACCACATAGCCCAAATAGCCCAACGCCGCCGCTACCAACGCCCCGACGACCCATTTACCACCATGTTTCCAATAATGTTTGACGTTTTCAATTTCTTGTAATTCTTCGTGATGTGCGGACATTTAGTTGCTCCATTGTTTTAATTGTTCAATTAATTGTGTAGCTGGCACGGTGATTTGACCGTTTTCGCCACGCAAATCTTTTAGCGTAACGGTGTGTTCTGCCACTTCCGTTTCCGCAATAATCAAGCCAAAACGCGCACCTGATTGGTCGGCACGTTTGAATTGATTTTTTAATTTCGTGCTGCCTGAAAATTGCGCCACATCAAAACCTGCATTTCGCAGTTGCGCGGCATATTTCATTGCTTGCAAAGTCGCGCCTTCGCCTTGTTGCATCACAAACACATCGGGCACAAAATCAGATTGCAATGAACCAAATTCACGCACCAACAGCAACAAACGCTCAATCCCCATCGCAAAACCAATAGACGCAGTCGGTTTACCACCCAATTCTTCAATCAAACCATCGTAACGACCACCACCGCAAACCGTGGCTTGTGCGCCCAATTTATCGGTTGTCCATTCAAACACCGTTTGATTGTAATAATCCAAACCACGCACCAAACGCGGATTTTCCACATAAGCAATGCCCAAACCGTCCAATAAATCTTTTACCGTTTGATAATGTTGGCGCGATGGTTCGCCCAAATAATCAATCAAACGCGGTGCGTTATTGGCAATGTCTTGCAATTCAGGATTTTTGGTGTCCAAGACGCGCAATGGGTTGGTGTGCAAACGGCGTTTGCTGTCTTCATCTAATTTGTCTTCAAATTCAGTTAAATACGCCACCAATGCCGAACGATGCGCCAAACGCTCTTCACGATTGCCCAAGCTGTTTAATTCCAAAGTCAAATATTCTGAAATGCCCAACTCGCGCCATAAATCCGCGCACATCGCAATCATTTCCGCGTCAATATCAGGGTCGGCAAAACCCAAGGCTTCAATACCCACTTGATGAAATTGGCGATAACGTCCTTTTTGTGGGCGTTCACGGCGGAACATCGCGCCCATATACCACAATTTGCGTGGAGCTTCGTGCAATAAATTATGTTCCACCACCGCGCGTAAACAGCTTGCCGTGCCTTCTGGGCGCAAGGTCAAGCTCAATGTGTCGTTGCTGTCTGAAAAGGTGTACATTTCTTTGCCAACCACATCGGTTTCTTCGCCAATGGAACGCACAAACAAACCTGTTTGTTCCACAATCGGCGTGCGAATTTGGCTATAACCAAAACGGCGTGTCCATGCTTGCACTTTATTTTCAAAGGCTTGCCAGTAAGCTGAAGTGAGTTTGAAATCTTTTTGTTCTACGGGCAAAAGGTCGTTCATGCCCTTAACGGATTGGATTTTTTGCGACATTTAATTTCCTGAAAAGTTTTTAAGTGTAATCAATAATTGTAAATTAAACTATTTATATAAAATATTTATCGATGATGTATCAATATAAATATAGTTAAGCCAATGAGAAACAAACCTACTATCCATTTGATTGGTTGTGAAACAGCAGGAGTCGTATTAAATCCTACTTTTTTCTTCGCGCGATGGCGCAAGATGTGCGGAATACTTGCCATGATTAAGCCAAACCATATCAATACCGCAGTTCCGATACCATCAAAATAACCCGCATAAACTTTTTCTAATTGTTCCAAGCAAAAT
>JBHARQ010000060.1:0-4184 GCA_041831015.1 Simonsiella sp.
CGTCTTGCCGCGCACCACGCTTTTAGGTTTGTGGCGCGGAACGGGGCGTTCTTCGTAGAGAAAATGGTAGCGTGGGCTTTGCCCACGATGACAGGCAGTCTGAAAGGACGTAGGTCAATCGTGGGCAAAGCCCACGCTACATCGTTGCGATGAAGTGCGGACGATTCCGTACCCGTAACCTAAAAGCGTGGTGCGCGGCAAGACGCGCGTTCCCGTCAAAATATCCGCGCACAATATTTCAGGCTGCCTGCTGTTATTTTTTCCAATAATTGGGCGTAAACAGCATCAATACGGTAAAAATTTCTAAACGTCCCAGCAGCATCACGGCAGTACACAGCCATTTTTGGATATCGGTGAGCGAGGCATAGTTTTGGCTGGGCCCGATGCTGCCCAATCCCGGCCCTGCATTGGTAATACAGGCAATCACGGCAGTCATGGCTTCGATAAAATCCAGCCCCGAAATCATAAGGGCAAAGGTAAACGACACCACCGTCATAAAATACACAAAGATAAACGCCATAATTGCCATTGCCGTGCGTTCAGGCAGCGTGCGTCCATTGACTTTGACGGTTCGCACCGCGTCGGGGTGCAGCAAGAGGGTAATTTCGCGTAGGGAGAATTTCGCCAATGCCATGGCTCGCGCCAGTTTGATGCCACCACCCATGGAGCCTGTATTCGCCAGCACGTTGGACAGGAAAAACATCCACAATGACACAGTCAAAGGCCAAATGGCAAAATCGGTATTGGCAAAACCACTCGCCAATCCAATAGACACAAAGTTAAACCCAACATAGCGAAACGCATCGGTTAAATTGTAAAATCCTTTGTAATACAAATAGAAACTGCACACGATGATGCTGCCCAGCAAGATAAGCAGCATGGCGCGGCATTCTTCATCGCGCCAATATTGATGTAAGCTTTTTTGGCGCAAGGCAGCAAAGTGGTTGGCAAAATTAATGCCGCCTGCAATGGTTGCCAGCACAATCACGGCTTCAATGGTGGGCGATTGGAAATGGGCAATGCTGTTATCGTGCGTAGAAAATCCACCCAATGCAAACGCTGACATGGCATGACACACAGCATCAAACCAAGACATTCCAGCCCAATACAATGCCAAACAGGTGATGACGGTACAAACAAAATAGAGCAGCCACAAGCGTTTTGCTACTTGTGAAATGCGTGGTGCAATTTTGGCATCTTTTTCAATGCCTGGAATTTCGGCTTTTAATAATTGTGTACCACCCACGCCCAACATGGGCAAAATCGCCACCGCCAACACGATAATCCCCATACCACCTAACCAATTCAGCATGTGCCGCCAAAAATTCAATGCAGGCGCAAGGTGGTCTAATCCTGTCAAAACGGTCGCGCCCGTGGTGGTCAAGCCGCTCATGGCTTCAAAAAAGGCGGCGGTAAAGGTCATGTCATCAAAATATAAATAGAAAGGTAATGCCGCCATCATGGCAAATTCAATCCACAGCAATACCACCAATGTGAAACCATCTCGCGGACGCAATTCACGTTGATAGCGATGGGTTGCCAAATAGCTAATCAGCGATGCCAAAACGGTAATGACAGTGGTTTGTGCAAAAACAACAAAGGTATGGTCGTTTAAAAACCATGCAAATGCAGTTGGAATTAACGTCAGTAAGGCAAATAATAAACTGAGTTTGGAAAGCGTATGGATAATGGGAAGTAGTTTGTACATTTTGTTTTGATTGAGATAAAAAAGCTGCTAGCATTTTAAATACGATGGTTATCGCATACAAAATACAAACAGCCTTTATTTATAATTAAAATTTAAGCAATTATTTCATGATGATAAATGAATTTATCTGCAATTTCTGCAAACCATGTTTTATAACATCGCTTGATACAAATCATCTTTTGTCATCGGTTGCGTATCAGCAGTAACTAGAATGCGTTTCATAGCTGGTAATAATTCAGGTACTGCACGTTGTGCCGATTGGGTTTGTTTATTGAGCAAAACATGAGCGTGGATTTGTATCTTTTTTCGTTGCACTAAACGCATGATGATACTCCAAATTAATTAAATATTTCTGTATTTTAAAGAATTTCAGGCAGCCTGAAAAGGAAATTTGAATATTCAGCGAACCAATACCGTTTTTAATACTCAATGCCGCGCAACGGATAATGTTTAGGCTCAACATAAGCTGCTTGTTTCGTATCAAATTTCATCGTATAAGCTTGATGATTGAATTTGGTTTTGCCTTGAAATCCCGTTAATGTGATTTCAAGCGGATAAAAGCCATTAACCATTTTTTCATTGCGTAAAATTTTGATTTTGCTTTCAATATTGGTTAATTTTGCCATACACGCTTTGTATTCTTTGGGCGACAACACGTCATCTTCGCCTGCATGATTTTCGCAATTTTCGCCATACGCACCTGTGTTGGCAAAGCTGCTGCCCAACCACGATGACACCACTTTTTTACCGCCATCGTGCGCCAAAATCACATAATGGCTGCCTGAATAACCTTGATGTACATCGGAATGTTCCGTCAAAAATCCCCATTTGTCTTTGCCGAATTCGTGAAATGACCAACCCTCTTTTTCGGGCGCACGACCATACGAACCCACCATCTGAAACGGCTCGGACGCCACCAATTCCCAATTATTCCGCCCCGCTAATTGACGAAACACAAACACACCCGCCAGCCCCGATGCTACATGAACAAATTCTTCTTTCAAATTCGGCTCATCAAAATAATTGCCTGCCCACAAAACATATTTCATTTTGCCCTGCGCGGTGTCGCGGATTTCCTCCTTGACAGGGCGCATACAATACGCGTTATCCTCCACATACGCCACACGACACAGCACCGCATGCACCTCACGCGGATAGGCTTGATTGATAAACTCCTCTGCCGTTTTGCCATGCGCCCAAGTGCTAGACCATAATAATGCGGATAAAATTAATTTTTTCATCTCATTAATCCTTTGTTTTTAATATTTAAAAATAACTAACTTTTAAAAGTCGCGCTCTATCGCCGCGCGGCGACTTACTTTTTAAAAAAGTAAGTCAAATAATAGGAAACTCAATACGTTTTATATAAAAATACATGTTCAGGCTGCCTGAAAGTTATTTTGATACGCAAAATTTTATTGTTTAATACATTTGGCTTACTTTTTTAAAAAGTAAGTCGCCGCGCGGCGATAGAGCGCAAACGGTCAAACCACCACTTATTTTATTTTTTGCCGCGTACTGAAAAGCTGCCTGAAAAGAATAAACCTTTCAGGCAGCCTGAATTTTACATCACTTCTAATACATCAATGCCCAACAAATTCAAACCTGTTTTCAGCGTTTCGCCCGTGATGTGCGCCAATTTCAAACGCGAATGACGAACATCGCCTTCCGCTTTCAAAATCGGGCAAGCCTCGTAGAAACGGCTGAACAAAGTCGCCAGTTGATACAAATAAGTCGCCAAATAATGCGGATAAGACGTTTCCGCTACGCTATTGACCACGTCTTCAAATTTCAACAATTCAACCGCAAGTTGTTGTTCCAAAGGCTCATTTAATGTTAAGGCAGCCTGAATATCCCAATCGCCTGCTTTTTTGAAAACGCTTTGCACACGCGTATAAGCGTATTGCAAATAAGGCGCGGTGTTGCCCTCAAACGACAACATATTATCCCAATCAAACACATAATCGCTGGTGCGATTTTTGCTCAAATCCGCGTATTTCACCGCACCAATGCCGACAGCTTTAGCAATTTTTTCGATTTCTCCCAGGGCAATATCTGTATATTCGTCGGAACCGCGAATAATTTTATCAATCTGATTGATTGGTAAATGATAGATTACTTCATTTTCTAAAGTAATTTCTAATGATTTAGTTTCTTTATTATAAAATAACTTATTTTTTAAATTATCGGATTGAGTTAAAGAAGAAATTTTTTCTAAGCCATCTTCTAATTCACTCGTTAAATCCCATTTTGGATTTTTTTCCTTAATAACTTTAATTGCTCTTTCTTCTGATTCATCAAGTAAATCAATAAGTTTTACAGTATCGCCCGAACGCGTTTTGAATGGTTTGCCGTCTTTGCCCATCATTGTGCCAAAGCCGATAAATTCAGCTGATATTGTTTCGGGCAGCCAGCCCGCTTTGCGAGAAGCGGTAAATAATTGTTTGAAATGCAAATCTTGGCGTGTGTCCACCAC
>JBHARQ010000061.1:0-11631 GCA_041831015.1 Simonsiella sp.
GGATTGTGGTCAGCAGCAAACTCGCTGATGGCGCTGCTCGACAAATTCGCGGCATCTGTATTGGTAACGGTAATGGTGGAATAATCTTGTACCGCTTCTGGCGCAATGTGTACCAAACCATCGACAATGCTCACGCCTTCCGCATCGGCAGTCAAAGCCCACACGCCGTCGGTTTTGCTGATGGAAGCCGTATTGGTAACACCTGATTCATTGGTATAGACAATGCTGGCACTCACCGCATCATCACTTAATTTAATGGTAAATGAACCATCGGTTGCTGCTGTAATCACAGGCTCACTTGGTGGTACCGTATCAGGCGCAGATAAAGTTGTTACCTCGCTGGTATTATTAGCCGCATCGGTTGCGGTAACGTCAATGCGTTCACCACCAGTCAATGCTGTTTCTAATGTGATGCTGTAAACACCATTTTCATCAGCAGTTGTTGTATAAGTTTGCTCACCCACTTTAACGGTTACCGTTGCGCCAGCTTCCGTGCTGCCTGAAACCGTTAAGCCATCGGTCGAAATTTCCGCAACAGGTGCATCAGGTGGTGTACGGTCTTGCATCGGTGCAATGGTCGTTACGGCTGTTGATGAATTACCTGCCGCATCGGTGGCAATCACCGTAATGGTTTCGCCGTTGCTTAATGCGGTTGGCAAGGTTACGCTGAACGCACCATTGGCATCTGCAAGCGCAGTTAAATCAGCCACTTGGTCGCCATTGGTGTCAATATGAACCGTTGCCCCTTTTTCGGTGCTGCCTGAAAGCGTGCTGCCATCAACAGACATTTGAACGGTTAATGTGGTTGGTGCGGTGCGGTCATTGGCAATCACCGTGCTGGTAATGCTGTTACCTGATTCATCTGTGGCAGTAACCGTTAATACTTCACCATTTAATTGATTTTCAGATAAAGTAATGCTGTATGCGCCATTTTCATCAGCAAGCGCAGTTAATCCATTGACACGCACCGTTGCACCTGCTTCGGTAACACCAGAAACCGTGTTACCATCGGTTGATAATACGGCGGTTAATTCAGTTGGTGCGGTTTTATCAGGCGCAGTAAAGGTGTACATGGTACTGTTACCATCATAATCACTTGCCGTTACAATAATACCTTCGCTGTCCAACAAAGCCGTTGGCAACGTAACACTATATGCACCAGACGCATTCGCAGTCGTGGTAATGCCATTTACACTAACAGTCGCATTGGCTTCCGTGCTGCCTGAAACCGTTAAACCATCGCTAGACAAATTCGCGGTTAATGTGGCAGGCGGTGTAACATCGTTAGCAAACACCGTAACCGTGCTGCTGTTGCCTGATGTATCTGTAAAGGTAACTAAAAATACTTCGCCATCCAATAACGGATTTGGCAAATTCAAAGAATATTCACCATTGGCATTGGCAGTTGTACTCACGCCCAATGTCGATACTGTTGCACCTGCTTCCGTTGTTCCTGAAATCAGGCTGCCGTCTTGACTTAAATTCACATCGCTATTCGGTGCAGTCGTATCAGCAGCAATAAGTGTGGCAGCACTACTGCTGTTACCTGCCGCATCGGTTGCTGTTACTGTAATGCTTTCGCCATTAGTCAAAGCCTCTGGCAAGTTCACACTATAAGTGCCATTAGCTGTAGCCTCGCCTGTCGCGGTAATATTGCCTGATTTCACCGTTACCGTTGAACCCGCTTCCGCACGACCCGACACCACAATGCCATTAGCTGATAAGCTGGCAGTGGGTTGTTCAGGTGCGGTGGTATCTGGAACGGTGCTGGTATTTGGCGCAGTTGCGCTGGCTGCCGTGCTGACATTACCTGCTGCATCGGTCGCCGTTACGGTGATGCTTTCGCCATTTTGCAAAGCGGTTGGCAAATTCACGCTGTAAGTGCCATCTGCTGCTGCAATGCCTGTCGCGGTAATGCTGCCTGATTTCACTGTTACCGTTGAACCTGCTTCTGCATTACCTGACACCACAATACCATTGGCTGAAACAGAGGCAGTCGGAGTGGTCGGTGCGGTGGTATCCGCAACCGTGCTGGTGTTGGTATTCGGCGCAGTTGCGCTGGCTGCCGTGCTGACATTACCTGCCGCATCGGTCGCCGTTACCGTAATGCTTTCGCCATTAGTCAAAGCCTCTGGCAAATTCACGCTGTAAGTGCCATCTGCCGCCGCAATGCCTGTCGCGATAATATTATCTGATTTGACTGTTACCGTTGAACCTGCTTCTGCTTGACCTGACACGGTAATACCATTTTCAGATACGGAAGACACAGTTGGCGTAGTAGGCGCAGTTGTATCTGCTGTAGTAGAAGTCGCGGTGCTGGTGGTTGTTGTGGTTGTGGTACTGGTGTTATCCGATGTATCGGTTACGGTAACGCCGTCATCGTCGCTGCCACTGGTTACCAAAGCAGCCGCCACCGCCGCAAATGCAAACGGTGCCAAAATTTTCAGCCAGCCTGAAGGCGCATAGCTTTTCCATAACGGCACATCTGCCAATTCTGAACCACCCAGAGCTTGCGATGCCGTTACCTGCTCTGCCAACATGCTCACGGCATCACTTGGCTGTGCAGAAACAGGCACATAGGCATACATTTTGCCATTTTCATGCAAACCCACCAGCAAATTTTCCACTTTGCCGTCAAAATAATTTTGAATCACAATATCTGTATTGGTATCGCCATCATTCAGGGCAATCATCAAATCTTTGCCTTGACGGTGAACCAAAATATTTTCGGGCGCAAAACCCGTTTCATTATCAATTAATTGATAATTAACTTTATCTTTCGCTTTTAAAACTAACGGCTTGCCTGCTTCAACAGTATGACTGGCAATGGATTGGCTGGCATTAAGCACTTTTACGGTAACCGACATCATCGTTTTCCTTATTGAAAATTTAAAAATTAATTTGTTTTATTATGACCATATACGGTAATTTCTACACGGCGATTGGGCTGATTGCAACTTAACCGTGCTGCTGTATTATTAGGATGCAAAGTCGCACAATCTTTCACACGCAATTCTTGTTTACCCACGCCTACCGCTTCCATTGGTACAGAAACACCGCCTTTTTCACGCAAGGCTGCCTGAATCATCTTGGCACGTTTTTGTGATAATTGTAAATTGTATTCGTCTGAACCATCGGGGTCGGTGTGTCCTGTAATCACAATTTTCTGAATCTTATCCTGACCCAATGCTTTGATTTTATCCAAAATATCATTTAATGCTTGATAACCAGAAGGCTCAATCCCTTCATAACGATATTGATTAAATCCAAATAACGCGCTCACCGAAATTTGATTGGTTTGCAATACAGGCGCGGCACATTGCAATTGATGCGCTTCAGGAGTACGACTCAACGTTTGCGCCACAGGACGCGCCTGACCCAATTCAGCTTTTGCCGTTTCAAATGACACGCGTTTCAATTCAGGCTGCCCTGCACGATTGGCTACCACCCGAAAAAACGCCATATCACGCAACGGCAAAGTTTCATGCACATCATTGATTTTATTAAAACCTTCAGTACTACTCAATGCCACGCCAAATGCTTGCTTATCCGCACATACCGCGCGCGCAGAAAACGAATTAGGCAACAAACTGGCTTGATAACGCCCATTCACATACACATTCACAGGCGCACCCGACACGTCAGACAAGCGATAAAACACCGCCATCGCCTGATATTGCCCCAAATCTTTGACATTTGCCTGTGGCGCATTGGCATAAGTTTGCCATTGTTCTAAAGGCTGTTGTGGCGATTGAGCCTGTGCCACCGTTGTCGCCAACACCAAGGCGGTCAATACCGTCCAACGTGTCTTCATAAAAAACACTCCTAAAAATAAGGTTTTACCAAAACCAGCCATCTACTGGTTTGCAATCAAATTCAATATATATAATAGTGGCTTAATAAAAATTATATTAAACGCAGGACACAAATCAGTATCCTAATCCACCTTAACTCTTCATTTTAACGAGTTTTTACGCATAATAAAACCCTTTCAGGCAGCCTGAAAGGGTTTCTATAATAAATTTAAATTTTATTTATTTAAAATCAAAATATTAAAATTTAAACTATTTAATATTATTGAGAACCTGTATTCAACAATCCTAACCAACATACTATTATTCAAATTCAACCAGAACGCGGCGTCTTGCCGCCGCACCCACGCTGTCTTCGTAGTGATGGTGGGTGGTGGATTGGGCGGTTTTGCGCTCTATCGCCGCGCGGCGAGGACTACGCGTCCAGCGAAGCACTTTTTAAAAAAGTAAGCCAAGCAATATAAAGCACACCACGTTTTGCATTAATGCCCTACCTACCATTCTACGGAGAACGCACCATTCCGCGCCACCAACCCAAAAGCGTGGGTGCGGCGGCAAGACGCCGCGTTCCGCAAAAAAATCAGCCACTTATTTTATTATGAAAATGTTGTCCCGACTTCTAAAGGACGTCCTGCTAAAAACGCGGCGGCTGTCATACGCTTACTACCAGCCGCTTGCAATTCGGTAATGCACACAGCATCCGTACCACACGCCACCACAATCCCATCACCATTCGCCGCCAACACCGTCCCCGCAACGCCTTGTTGCGCAACAGAATGCGCCGCCCAAATTTTCATCGGCTGACCTTGCCACAACGTCCACGCCGCAGGCACAGGGTTAAATGCGCGAATCTTGCGTGCCACCACTTCGGCGGATTGCGTCCAATCCACTTGCGCTTCTTCTTTGGACAGTTTTTGGGCGTAGGTAACGCCGTCTTCGGGTTGCGGTGTGGCTTTCAGGCTGCCTGAATCTTGCAAACGCTGTAAATCCGCCACAATCGCCGTTGCGCCCAATGCCATCAACGCATCATGCACTTCATTTGCCGTATCTGTCGGCAAAATCGTGTAACGATGCTCGCTGACCACCGCGCCCGTGTCCAAACCCACATCCATTTGCATGATGCACACGCCTGTTTCTTTATCGCCTGCCTCAATCGCCCGTTGAATCGGTGCGGCACCACGCCAACGCGGCAACAAAGACGCATGAATATTCAAACAACCATGTTTGGGCGCATCCAACACTTCCTGCGGCAAAATCAAACCATAAGCCGCCACCACCATCACATCCGCCTCCACCTCGCGCAACATCGCCAACGCTTCCGCATTACCACGCAATTTTTCAGGCTGCGCCACACGCAAACCCAATGCCAACGCCGCTTGCTTAACAGGACTCGCTTGCAACTGCATCCCACGCCCTTTCGGACGGTCAGGCTGCGTCAACACCAACGGAATCTCAAAACCTGCCGCCGCAATCGCATTCAACGCCGCCGCCGCAAAATCAGGCGTACCCGCAAAAATCACTTTCATCATCTGCTCCCAAATATCAAAATAAACACATTCTACAATATTTCAGGCAGCCTTTCAGTACATGACATTTTTTAAAAAGGCTACCTGAACATTCACCAGAACGCGGCGTCTTGCCGCCGCACCCACGCTGCGCTCGTAGTGATGGTAAGTGGTCAAGTTGTAGGTTTGGAGCGCATTGATACTCAACACAACAAAAAAACAACCGCCACGACTCAATCATGACGGTTGCCTGTTTCAATCAAATATTAAAATTTATATTCAGCCTGTGCGCGCCAAACATTCACATCTTGCTTTTCGCCACTCGGCACAGTTGCATTCACTTGCTTACCATGCAAATAGAACGCGCCCACTTTCAAGTTTTTATAAGGCACATAATTCGCACCTACTTGAATGCCTTTCACGTTTTTACTGTAATCGCTTACAGAAGACACACCAGACATCGCGCCTACATAACGCGCATTCGCATAAACATCATACGAATTCACCGTTTCCCAATCTGCATTTTTGAATTTCACTTCAGCAAATGCGCTGTCTTGCACCACTTTTTTGCCTGCGCGATCAACCGTATCATCAATATTAGAACGGCTATACGCTACAAAACCAGACCAATCTTGACCCAATTTCGTATCCACGCCCACTTCACCAAACCATGCGTCTTTTTCGCTACCGTCTTGACGTTTCACATCCTGCACATATGCTACGGTACCACCCACATTGGTATTAACACCCAAAGGATATTTAGATTGCACAATCACCGTACCATTACGATGCACACCCACACCCCAAGGATTGTCATTAAAACCTAATTTTGTAAAACGTGCTACTGCTAATTTAGTCGGTGCAATAGAATTATTAAATGTTAATTCCGCACCTGTTACTTCATTATCAAATACACGACCATAAGATGAGAACGCGCCATATTTACCTACGCGTAATTTCATATTATTTGCCAACGAACCTTCAATATACAATTTATTCATTGGAATATCTTGGTCGCCATTCATTTTGCCCGTACGCAAATTATATTGAGGCTCTAATTGCGTTTTCAGCGTCCAATCTTTATACAAACGCAAACCCAACCACACTTCCAAATTGATGTGGCTTTCTGTGCGTGAATCAGGATTCGCAACCGATGTATATTGCGCTGCAGTATCTTCGCCATCTGCACGCACACGCAACACACCATTTACTGTAAAACGGTCTGATAAAAAGTTTTTTGCATTATCAATACGTTGAATAGCAGCTTCGGTATGTGTGGTGTTGCTATTAGGTGCCGCAAACGCAGGCATAGCAAACAAACTCAAACAAGTAGTCGTCAAAACAGATTTGCGAAACATAAGAACGCTCCAAATTGAATAATTTTTAAGATAGTGGGAAATGATTTTAAACTGGTTTAACCATTCTATTATCTGACAACGATGTCATCTCATATTTTGTTAAACTTTGTTTAATTTGTGTAATCGTATGAAGTTTACGCTAGACTGTCAAGAGTCAATTTTTATTTGATGCAAAATAATACAAAAAAGCTGCCCAAAATCAAATTTCAGGCAGCTTTTTTATTTTAATTTTTGCGAAAAATAGCAATAAAATTATTCAGCAGCAGGTACAACCACAACTTTGATGGTTGCTACTGCATCAGCATGCAATGCCACTTCCACTTCGTATTCGCCAACGGCTTTCAATGGACCTTCAGGCAAGCGTACGTTTGCTTTAGCCACTTCCACGCCAGTTGCTTTAATTGCGGCAGCGATGTCTGCATTGGTAACCGAACCAAACAAGCGACCATCCACACCTGCTTTTTGAGCAATAGTAATAGATTGACCGTCCAATTTAGCTTGACGCGCTTGCGCATCAGCCAAAACAGCAGCTTGTTTCGCTTCCAATTCTGCGCGACGTGCTTCAAACTCTTTCAAGTTTGCTTCAGTTGCACGTTTTGCTTTTGCAGTAGGAATTAAAAAGTTACGAGCGTAACCGTTTTTCACAGTTACCACATCACCCAAGTTGCCCAAACCAGCAACGCGTTCCAACAAGATAATTTGCATAATGTTGTACTCCTAATTATTTGTGTTGGTCGGTGTAAGGCAACAGAGCCAAGAAACGAGCGCGTTTCACAGCCACTGCCAACTGACGTTGGTAATGTGCTTTGGTGCCAGTAATGCGTGCAGGAATGATTTTGCCGTTTTCAGTGATGAAATCTTTCAGCAAATCAACTTGTTTGTAATCCACTTCTTGGATTTTTTCTGCCGTAAAGCGGCAGAATTTACGACGTTTAAATGTTTGACGAGCCATGTCGTTTAACCTTTATATTCTGTAATGTGTTGAATACGCAGTATGGGGCGAACCATGCGTTGGCTACGTTGTGCCAAAAATCCTGTTACGGTTACGGTTTCACCTTGGCGATACTGCCATGTTGTTGCTGCTTGACCGATGATTTTTGCAGGAAGTTCGAATTTCACTTGGCAGTGTAATCCGTTTTCTTCTTGCCAACTATCGTGTTGTAATACCACGTCTAATACGGGTGTCCCTGATGGGGTATAGCGCAATGTGTCTATTTTATGCAACACGGCGGTCAAGGTAAATTGGTTATCCAATATTATGCTTCAACAACAGTTTCTTCGATTGCTGCTTCACCTGTAATCAGGCTTTTTGATTTTTCTTCGCGCATCATTGGCGAAGCTTCGGTAATGGCAGCTTTGGTTTGAATGGTCAGATGACGCAATACGGCATCATTGAAACGGAAAGCGGTTTCCAATTCTTCCACAGTTGCTGGTGTCGCTTCGATGTTCATCAAAACGTAGTGTGCTTTGTGGATTTTGTTGATTGGGTAAGCTAATTGGCGGCGACCCCAATCTTCCAAGCGGTGGATTTTACCGCTTGCTTCGGTAATCATGGTTTTGTAGCGCTCTACCATTGCGGGTACTTGTTCGCTTTGGTCAGGATGCACGATAAACACGATTTCGTAATGACGCATGTTATCTCCTTACGGGTGGTTTATAAAACAGCCACTCGCCATGCGATGCGAGCAGCAAGGTTGCAAAGGGGCGAATTATACAATTAGGTTATTTTTTTGGCAAGCGTTTGATGCGGCTATCGGGAATGACGTCGCTACGCGCCAACAGCATCAGGCAGCCTGAAACAATCATACCCGCCGCAAAAATGGTTGATAAACTAATGGGATAGCGTTCATAGGCATATATCGCGCCGCCAATATAGATGAGTGTAGGGGCAACGACTAGGGTTTGTTTATTCATGCCTTCTAGGATAAAGATGCAGACGCCTGTGAGGGCTAATACGGCAGCGATGATGTCGCTGGTCGCTGGAAAGAGGTTGAGGCTACGCAATAGCCAGATGGTGCCTGCAATAATGAGAAACAGGGGGAATGCAAGTGATGGTTTCATGTGTTTTTCCTTTGGTTGTGTTGTTGTTTGGCGATGAAGTGCGGATGGTTTCGTGCCACCAACCCAAAAGCGTGGGTGCGGCGGCAAGACGCCGCGTTCTGGCAATTCAATAGGCTGTATTTTATTTTCAGGCTGCCTGTTTGTTTTGGTAAGATATAACAGGCTGCCTGAAATGGGGATTTTTTTCAAGAGAATCCCTTATCAAATTATATAAAATTCGGTTAAAATAAACTGTGTTTATTTACAATTTCAATTATGGAGCTTGAATGATGAAAACTTTTGCATTGTCAATGATGGTATTAGCCATATTAACAGGTTGTTCTTCTAGCGGGCAAACGTATGCATTGGGTGAAAGCAGTGGTTCGAGCAATTCAAGTAGTAGCACGACCACCGCAACAGATACAACAGGGAGTACAGCAAGTTCTAGCTCTGGAAGTGATTCAGGCTCTACGCAGGAAACCAGAACTTATAGCGTAACAGGATATGGAATTACGACTCAGGCTGGCTTGGAAAAAACAAATACTTACACCATAACCACTACTAAACGCAGTGAAATTGATATGATTAATATTAAAGATGGTAGCAATGGGAAAAGTATTCAGTTACCACTTATTAAAGACGTTCCTAAAGGCAGTTCGGCCTATGCTGATTCTTTTACTGTCTATCAGGGCGTGGAAAGTGTCAATCCTTATAGCGTGGTATTTGTGGGTGAAAAAACCAAAAGTACTGAAATGCCTACCACAGGTACAGCTCAATATTTTGGTACAAGCCATGCTTTTATTAAACAAAGTGATGGCTCAGTAACTGAAGATACAGGTTTAACTTCTTTAAATGTGGATTTTGCAAATAAAACGGTTAATGGCAAAGTTCATGTTGATAGAGAATGGAATCCATTGAATCCATTTACAGAAAATATATATCTCAACACAGGGTTGGATGTGAATGCTGTTATTAGGGGTTCTGCTATTCAATCGGTTCCAAGTGCTCAAACATCAGTTGAAGGTCAATTTTATCGCAAAGAAAGTGATCGCGAACAAGTGGCTGGCTCATTAATGGGCGTGTTCTCCAATACAGAACAAGGCATTTCTGGCGCTTTTACCACAGAGCAAGTTAAATAATTTGATGATTTCAATCAATAAAGCATTCAGGCGTTTTTTCAGGCTGCCTGAATGCTTTTCCATTTAGCTCATTCGTATTACAATAAAACGAATCTATCAATCTCGTTTCACGCCCATGCACACGCTATTTCTGCACCAACACGTCATTGAATATCGCAATGAAAGCAGCCAAAAACCACCACTCAATTTGGTAGAAGCTCATCAGACTTCCGCCGAAACCATTCTTCAGGCTGCCAAACACCATACCGCAACGATTTGGCGCGGCGATTTTCATCAGGGTAAGCAATTATTATCTGCTTTAAAAAAGCGTGTCCGCAAACCTGCTAAATCGGCAGCCACTCCAGCCGAAACGTTTCATAAACATCGCTTGGCGCAATCGCAGCAAAGCCGTGAAATCAATATGTTGCTGGTCGAAATTGGCACAAATTTTCATTTAAATTTGCCACGCGCCCCTGATGTGCAAGCTGCTTTGCAAGATGTATATGGCGAATTAAATCAGCATCCATTTTTATTACCTTTAAATCAATTACTTGGATTTATTGGCGCACATGAATGGCACAAACGCGGCGTGGCAATCAGTGCATTAAATCAGCAACGTATTCATGTGCCTTTTGGTGTTTTTTCGCCATTGCGTGGTGAATATTTGGATTTGGTCGCACACACGCGGCTGCCTGAACCGTGCATGACGGCGTTTGATATTGGCACAGGCAGTGGCGTATTAGCGGCTATTTTGGCACAACGCGGCGTACCACACATCATCGCAACCGATAACAATCCACGCGCCATTTCTTGCGCTCGCGCCAATGTCGAACGATTGAATTTTTCCCATCAAATTCATATTTTACAGCAAGATTATTTTCCCGATGGTCAAGCCGATTTGATGATTTGCAACCCACCATGGTTGCCCGCCAAACCCACATCAGCAGTAGAAACCGCACTCTACGACCCACAACACACCATGTTGCACCATGTCTTACGCAATGCAGCGACCCATTTGACTGAACAAGGTGAATTGTGGCTGATTATGTCTGATTTAGCCGAACATTTGGGGCTACGCGAAACAGGCAGCCTGAACACATGGTTTCAACAATACGGCTGGCGCATCGCAACACAAATCAGCACCATCCCCACCCACCAAAAAGCCAGCAACCCAAACGATGTCCTTGCTTTTGCACGACAAAAAGAGCGAACCTTTTTATACTGCCTACAACCCGTTTAACATTTCAGGCAGCCTGAAAACCATTTCAAAATCAATTAAAGGAATAAAATCATGACTTGGAGCATCCAATCTGCACTTCCCAACCAAGAACCCAATTTAAAAAACATGAATGCCTACTTACAAAACAACCTCATTCATGGTTCATCACCCGATGCACAATTTATTTTTGACGCCATCTACAGCATTGATTTAGAAGGATTTGTATTAACACTCATGCAAGTAGATAATGAAATGGGCATCATCGAAAAAGAAAAACGCCTCATTTTAAAAACCCGTGCAGAACTTCTCACCACCATCCAATCGTTCCAACAACAGCCATTGGAAATGCTACTCGACCCACACCAGCATATCGAACCCTATCATAGCGATGCATCCACACTTAATTTATAAATATAAAATTAATTCAGTTACTTAAATTAAAAACAATCGCTTAAACAAACCATTCCCCGTATTCTTAAATCAAATTGATTATTTACATTTAAAAATCAATAATTAAAGTTATAACACAAATTAATCTCCATCATCATGTTACCCGAATTTTTTAGTGTTATAATTTGA
>JBHARQ010000062.1:0-7673 GCA_041831015.1 Simonsiella sp.
TATCTTGGATTCTGCGTTTCATTGGTTTAAACATTAAATTAAATCATAAACAAAAATATAGTTGTAAGTTGGGTTAAAAAAACAACCTACGACTGATTTATTTTAATAATTTACTGTTATTTAAAACTAAATTTAATTCATATAAAAACTCTTCTTTTTCTTCTTCATCCAAATCGTTGGTTAATTCGTTTAAATCATGCTTTTTTAGAATATGATGAATGTCTTGTAATAAAATGAGATGATGATGAGGTGTTCTACCTGCATCTGCAATAATGCTGATGACATACCACATTAAATTCTCAATTGGTAAGTCAAAAGAATGTTCAAAATTGTAATCAGCATATCCATATTCTGTTTCATCTTCAGACCATTTTTGGACAGCACCATAGCAAAATTTAGCAGCGCACGCATTAAACGCGTAATTTAAAAAATATTGTTTAATATTTGAATATGTTTCTCTTTGATACATTGAATTTTTGCCTAGAAATCATTGTTAAGTGGTGTAGGTCGGGCATTTATGCCCGACAGCGTATTGAATTTGAAATGTGTCTAAAAATGTAGTGTGGGCTTTGTCCACGATGACAGGTAGCCTGAAAATATCATGGGTGAATCGTGAGCAAAGCCCACGCTACATCGTTGCGATGAAATGCGGACGGTTCCGCACCACCCACCCAAAAGCGTGGGTGCGGCGGCAAGACGCCGCGTTCTGGCAAATATTCAGGCAGCCTGTCAAAAAATATCGTGTTTTTGAAAGGCTGCCTGAAAGATGGTTGTTTCATATAGCTAATTCACTTTTGAATCAGCTATATCACAATGGCGACAAATCCAATTTTTGCATCAACAAACGGTCGCTGTCTTCATCAGGATTGCCCGATGTCAGCAATTTATCGCCATAAAAAATGGAATTGGCACCTGCCAAAAAACACATCGCCTGCACCGATTCGGGCATATCCGTTCGCCCTGCGCTCAAACGAATCAAACTATTGGGCATGGTAATCCGCGCCACTGCAATCGTGCGTACAAATTCTGTCCAGTCCAAATCGTCGGCATGTTCCAACGGTGTGCCTGCGGTTTTGACTAATTGATTAATCGGTACGCTTTCAGGCTGCGGGTCTAGATTTGCCAAACTGGCAATCAAACCTGCTCGTTCTGCGCGTGTTTCATTCATGCCCACAATGCCGCCGCAACATACTTTCAAACCTGCTTGACGGACTTTGCCCAAAGTGTCCATGCGGTCTTCGTGTTGGCGTGTGTGAATGATGTCGTTGTAGCGGTCGGGGTCGGTGTCTAAATTATGATTGTAATAATCCAAACCTGCTTGTTTCAATTCTTCCGCCATGCCGTCTTGCAACATGCCAAACGTTCCGCAAGTTTCCAATCCCAATGCTTTTACCGCTTGAATGATGTCGCTGACCAACACCACATCTTGCGGTTTGGGTCCACGCCACGCCGCGCCCATGCAAAAACGGCTTGCGCCGCGAGCTTTGGCAATTTTGGCTTTTTCCACCACTTCTTCCACCGTCAGCAAGGCGGATTTTTCCACGCCTGTGTTGTAATGTGCTGATTGTGGACAATATTTGCAATCTTCAGGACAACCACCTGTTTTAATGGATAATAAAGTAGATAATTGAATTTTTTGTGCGTCAAAATGTTGCCGATGCACGCTGGCAGCCTGAAACACCAAATCCAAAAATGGTAATTGAAACAAATCTTCCACTTCACATTTGCGCCAATAAGCAGCAGTCGGATGCGGTTGAGCATCTGATACACGGCGGCGAAACGCTACAGGCGATAAAGATGAACTCATAAAAAAATTCCTTCTTTAATCTAAACAAGCGTGACTTAAATCGCAGCCGTTGCCTTCAACAACCATTCACGCGCTGCGCCATTCACATGATTTTGCAGCGAATCACGCACCTTCGCATGATACGCATTCAACCACGCCACTTCATTATCATTCAACAACAATTTTTCCACCAACCGCGTATCAATCGGACACAAAGTAACGGTTTCAAAATACAAATAATTGCCAAATGCCGTTTCTTGTGGCTGTGCAACTTTTTGGTTAATCACCAAATTTTCAATGCGAATACCCCATTGATTTGGGCGATACAACCCCGGTTCGTTAGACGTAAACATCCCTTCTTTCATCGCATGATGTGGCTGTGGAATGGCATGATACGAAATCACTTGCGGGCCTTCATGCACATTCATAAAGTAACCCACGCCATGACCCGTGCCGTGTCCGTAATCGCATTGCGCTTGCCACATCGGTGCGCGACAAATCGCGTCCAACATCGGCGCAGGCAAATTTTCAGGAAACACCGCTTGCGCCAACGCAATATGCGCTTTCAACACAATCGTAAAATCGCGTTTTTGTGCGGACGTGGGTTCGCCAATCGCAATTACTCGTGTAATGTCGGTTGTGCCGCTATGATATTGTCCGCCCGAGTCAATCAGCAACAAGCCTTGCCCTTTGATTTCGCTGAACGCTTCGGGCGTTGCGCTGTAATGGGGCAATGCGCCATTGGCATTAAAGCCTGCAATCGTATTGAAACTGGGCGACACATAATCTTGGCGTTGGCTGCGATGGGCAATCAACATATCGCTGATGTCCAATTCATTGACGCTTTCGCCATTGGCTAATTTTTGTTCCAATTCGGCAAAAAATCCGCACAAAGCAATGCCATCTTGCACCATCGCTTCACGAATATGGGCGATTTCTTTGGCGGTTTTTTGCGATTTGAATAAGGTGGTCGGGTTAATGTGTTCCACCCATTTCACATCGGGCGACAATTTTTGCAAAGTAGCAACTGCCGTTTTATTTGGGTCAAGCAGCAGGCTGCCTGAAACTTGCGCCATGCTCTCCACAATATCGCCATAATCCGCCACTTCAATATTTGCCGTTGCCAACAAAGCCCATTCGGTGTCGCTCAATTTTGCCGTGTCCACAAACAACGTGGCTTGCTGTTCGCCAATCAACAAATACGACAAAAACACAGGATTGTACGGCACATCACTACCGCGCAAATTGGTCAGCCAGCCAATATCGTCCAATGACGAAATCAAATGCCAATCCGCGCCTTTTTCGCACATAAATTCACGCACTTTGGCTAATTTATCGGCTGCCAACACATCAACATATTCCGCGTGATGAGGATAAATCGGCTGTTGTGGCAAATCGGGGCGTTCTGCCCAAATGTCGGACACAATATCATGTTGATAATGCAAACTGATTTGCTTGTGTGCAAAGGCTTGTTCTAATTGACGTTTCGCAGCAACCGACAACATATCTGCCGCCACACCTACTTTGGCGCGTTCAGGCAACTGTTCAGCCAGCCAGTCAATATGCGTTTTGCCAAAACCGAGTTTGCCCATTTCAATGCCGCTGCCGTTGAGCTGCTTGGCGGCTTGTTCCCAATAGCGGCTGTCCACCCAAAGCGTGGCAGCTTGCGCGGTAACCGCCAATGTGCCAACCGAACCCGTAAAGCCCGAAAACGCCACCCGCGCTTGCCAATGCTCTGGCAAATATTCGGATAAATGCGGGTCAGCAGAAGGGATAATCCATGCGTCTAAATCGTGCTGTTGCATGGCTTGGCGGAGTGTTTGGAGACGTTGGGGAATGATGTTCATGTTGTTTCCTTTTACAAATAAATAGAATGTGATTTCAGGCAGCATTGCGTTTGTTTGAAAAGCTGCCTGAATTTTGATTGGGGAGAATGGCGTTTAATCAATCCCTTTCAACAATTTATTCAACACAGGCGAAATCAGCAACAAAACCACACCACCAACCACGCCCATTACGGTAATTAATTGAAAAAACGCGCTTAAATTATTCTCATCATAAAAAGCAGCAAATAATTTACCACCGCCCGTCATGCCAATGGACAAAGCCAAAAAGTTGAGCGCAACCATCTGCGTTTTGAATTGAGCAGGCGCAATTTTGGTCGCCAACGACAATGAAATCGGTGAAATCAACAATTCTGCCACCGTTAAAATAAACACAGGAACCATAATAACCAATAATGGCATCACCGCACCACCACTCGCAAACGGCAAAAAGACCGCATACGACAAACCCACCAAAATCAATGATAAAGCAAATTTAAACGGCGTTTTCGGTTGTTTTTCGCCCATTTTTGTCCACAATGCCGCCATTGAACCAGCCAAAATAATCACCCACAAACTTTGTGCCGAACCCAACCACGCTTCAGGAATGGTAAAACCACCCACATTACGGTTCATTGTGCCTTCAAAATAAATAGAAACCGCAGTATAAAACTGATACCAAATTGCCCAAAATAAACAAATCGCCAAAAAGAGCGGAATGTACGCCAAAATATAATTTTGGTTCGCCCCCATTTCACGACCACGCACCAATAAGCGCGTAAAATAAATCACCGTCAGCAACACCACCACGCCAAACAACACATCTTTGAAATTATCAAAACGCAACCAATTCAAAGCACTTGCCGCCACAATCGCCATCACAATCGCGGTTAAAATGGCAGCCGCTTTCGGTTTTTCGGCTGGTGTGAGCGGATTAACCGCAGGTGTGGGCGGCAACGATTTGCGCCCAAAACTGTAAATCACCAAACCTGCCGCCATGCCCACCGCAGCCGCACCAAAACCATAGTGAAAACCAACATTACTTTGCAGCCAGCCTGTCAGCAAAGGCCCAAAGAAACCACCAATATTAATCGCAAGATAAAAAATAGAAAAACCCGCATCGCGCAAATGGCGCACATCGTCTTTTTCGTATAATGCGCCTACCATCGCACTGGCACACGCTTTCAAGCCACCACTTCCCAATGCAACCAATACCAAGCCCAAAATCAAACCCGAAATATCAGGCACAATCGCCAACGCAATGTGTCCCGCCATAATAATGATGCCAGAATAAAATAGCGTGCGTTCCGAACCCAATATTCGGTCGGCAATCCAGCCACCGAGCAGCGTTGCCATATAAATGCTGCCGCTATATGCTGCCGTGATACCGCCTGCGGTGGCTTTATCAATGCCCAAACCGCCTTTATCAACTGTAAAATAGAGATAAAACAGCAAGATGGCTTGCATACCATAGAAAGAAAAACGCTCCCACAGCTCAACATGAAACAGCGCAGACAGAGCGCGTGGGTGTCCAAAGAAAGTTTTTTGAGAGGTAGCAGACATGAGAATTGCTCCTGTTGTGTTAGATTTTTTACGCAATTTAACACGGTTTAATGATTTGGGCAATTTTCAGGCAGCCTGAATTGGGTGTGCGGTTATTTTGACGGTGAACGCGCGTCTTGCCGCGCACCACGCTTTTGGGTTGTTGGCGCGAACACGTCCGCATTTCATCGCAACGGTGTAGCGTGGGCTTTGCCTACGATTAAGCCATGACATTTTCAGGCAGCCTGTCATCGTGGGCAAAGCTACATTTAAAACTACGAAGAACGCACCGTTTCGCGCCACAAACCTAAAAGCGTGGTGCGCGGCAAGACGCGCGTTCACCGCAAAAATTCAGGCTGCCTTTCGGTACACGATAAAATAAAAACATCGTCATTCCCGCGTAGGCGGGAATCCATTTGAAAATTTGATAAATTTATTTAAAACAAAAATTTATGTTATTTAAACTTGGATTCCCGCCTACGCGGGAATGACGGCACGGTTACTTTTCAGGCAACATTCCAAACTATGTCGCGTACTTTCAGGCTGCCTGAAAACCAAAAAAGAAGATGAACCCCAACCATTCATCTTCTTTTTTTAATTAATTAAACCAATTATTCCACACGCTCGCCATGAATATTCAAATCCAAGCCTTCGCGTTCCACATCGTGTTCTACGCGCAAACCGCCACCGAATTTGCCAATCAATTTCAGCAACACAAAACTCACCGCGCTACTGTAAATCAAGGTAATCACCACATCTTTTAATTGAATCAAAATTTGGCTGCCAATTTGCGCTTCGCCACCAAATACCGTGTTGTTGAAAAACACGCCCGTCAAAATCGCGCCTGCAATGCCACCAAAACCGTGAATACCAAACGCATCCAACGAATCATCGTAACCCAATTTGCGTTTCAACACCGCCACCGAAAAATAACACGCCAAAGCCGTCAAAGCCCCGATAAACAACGCACCTTGTGGGTCGGTAAAACCAGCCGCTGGCGTAATCCCCACCAATCCAGCCACCGCGCCCGATGCCAAACCCAAAGCCGAAGGACGATGCCCAGCCACTTTTTCACACGCCAACCACACCAACGCGCCCACGGCTGCCGAAATTTGCGTTACTGCCATCGCCATGCCAGCTGAAGCGTTTGCTGCCACTGCCGAACCTGCGTTAAAACCAAACCAGCCCACCCACAACATCGCCGCGCCCATCAACGTGAAAGCCATATTGTGCGGTGGCATGGCTTCTTTGCCGTAGCCCACGCGTCTGCCGAGCACCAACGCTGCCACCAAACCAGCCGAACCTGCGCTAATGTGTACCACCGTGCCGCCTGCGTAGTCCATCACACCGCCATGCGCCATAAAACCGCCACCCCAAACCCAATGACAAACAGGCACATACACCAATAAAAACCACAAACCTGAAAACCACATCATCGCTGAAAATTTCATCCGTTCCGCAAACGCGCCCGAAATAATCGCTGTGGAAATCACCGCAAACGTCATTTGGAAAAACATAAACACCGACTCGGGAATACTGCTGGCATTTGGCGCAACCGTGGTCATTTCTTTGGCAACATCTACGCCCATGCCATGCAACAACACGCGGTCAAAACCGCCAATCACCTTATTGCCTTCGGTAAACGCCAACGAATAGCCCACCACCATCCACAACACACTAATCAATGCCGCCACCGAAAAACTGTGCATCATCGTGGATAACAAATTTTTCTTCCGCACCATACCGCCATAAAACAACGCCAACCCCGGAATGGTCATCAACAACACCAACACCGCCGAAGTCATCACCCAAGCCGTATCGCCTGCGCTGATTTCAGAATACGGTTTCCACCAATCCGTTTGCGCCCACACCAAGCTGGGCGATAAACACAAAAGCAAAGCGAAAAATTTAGAAAGTTTCATGATTGAAGTTCCTTTTTGAATATTTGTGAATAAAAATGTAGGATAATTTCAGACAGCCTGCTCATCGGTTTCGCCTGTGCGGATACGGATAACCTGTTCCACTTGGCTCACGAAAATCTTGCCATCGCCCAATTTTCCTGTTTGCGCGTTTTGGAGAATGACTTCCACCGCGCGTTCACACAAATCGTCAGAAAGCACCACTTCAATTTTCACTTTTGGCAGAAAATCAACGGCATATTCTGCGCCACGATACACTTCTGTGTGTCCGCGTTGCCGTCCTACGCCTTTGACTTCGGTAACGGTCATGCCTGTTACGCCCATTTCATTGAGCGCGGCATGTACATCGTCCAATTTGAAGGGTTTGATAATTGCTGTAATTTTTCTCATGGCAGTATCCCTTAAAAAGATGAAAATTTTGTAATAAAACTTCTTTTCAAATTAAAACAACCTGAAATAAAGTAACGTAAATATTAGGCTAATTTTATTTCATTCACAAGACGAAAATTTCATAAAACCATTTATTGCTAAAAAATTTTTAAAATTGAGTAAAGAAAAGCAAATTTAAAAAATACAAACGTATTTTATTTTGAATAATCTGAA
>JBHARQ010000063.1:0-4575 GCA_041831015.1 Simonsiella sp.
TTACAAAGGCTTCAGGCAGCCTGAACGGTTTCAGGCTGCCTGAATGGCGGGCAAATCATTCTGCGCCGTATCGGGTCAATGGTTGCCTGCAGGCTTATGAGGCAAAGCGTTCCAAAGCGGCAACAGCCGGCAATTCTTTGCCTTCCAAGAATTCCAAGAACGCGCCGCCGCCTGTTGAAATGTAGCCGATTTGGTCGGTAATGCCGAATTTCGCAATCGCTGCCAATGTGTCGCCACCGCCTGCAATCGAGAAACCGTTGCTGTCTGCCACCGCGCGTGAAACCACTTCCGTGCCGCCTGCAAATTGGGCAAATTCAAACACGCCTACTGGACCATTCCATACGATGGTGCCTGCGTTTTTCAAAATGTCGGCTAATTTTTGTGCGGACTCTTCGCCAATATCCAAAATCATGTCGTCAGTTGCAACGTCATCAATCAATTTGTATTCGGCTGGTGCATTTTCAGCAAATTCTTTGGCAGTTACCACGTCAGTTGGCAATGGCACAACACCGCCTTTGGCAGCCATTTTGGCGATGATTTTTTTCGCGTCTTCCACCAAATCAGGTTCAGCCAAAGATTTGCCAATCGGTTTGCCTTGCGCCAACAAGAAGGTGTTGGCAATACCGCCACCCACAATCAACTGGTCAACTTTGTCCGCCAAGCTTTCTAAAATGGTCAATTTGGTAGAAACTTTGCTGCCTGCCACAATCGCCACCATCGGACGCGCTGGCTCTTTCAAAGCTTTGCCCAAAGCGTCCAATTCAGCCGCCATCAAAATACCTGCCACCGATACAGGCGCGGCAGCCGCCACCGCTTCGGTAGAAGCTTGGGCGCGGTGTGCCGTACCAAACGCGTCATTCACAAACACATCGCACAATGCCGCATAGGCTTTGCCCAATTCTGCGTCATTTTTCTTTTCGCCTTTGTTAATGCGGACGTTTTGCAACAATGCCACTTCGCCAGCTTTGACTTCGGGTTTGTTGTCGCGCCAGTCGTTCAACACTTTGACTTCTTTACCCAACAATTTGCCCAAATGCGCGGCAACAGGGGCAACGTCATCTTCTGGGTGGAATTCGCCTTCGGTTGGGCGACCCAAATGCGTCATCACAATCACGCCTGCGCCATTGTCCAAGCAGTATTGGATTGACGGCAAAGACGCACGAATGCGCGTGTCATCGCTGATGTTGCCGTCTTTGAATGGCACGTTCAAATCGGCACGAATCAATACGGTTTTGCCGTTTACGTTTTGGTCGGTTAATTTCAAAAAGCTCATGGTAAGTCCTTATGTTTACAGGGGTTAAATTTGTGAAGCGTTTTTCAGGCAGCCTGAAAATATTATAAAAATTTGTGAAGATTGTAGCGCAATTCGTCTATAATGCGCTTTGATTCATTGCAAAGTTTAACAGAAAATTGAGCCTCATAATATGACTGCAACCAAGCAACCTCAAACTGTCCGCGAAGCCATTGACCAACAACAATGGCAAGCCGTCCCTGCTTTAGTAGAACAAGCCATTCAAAACACACTACCTGAACGCCGTGCTTTGATGGTCAGCCGCATTGCCAATATGCTGTCGCACGCAGGACGTACTGACGATGCCCTGCATTACTTCAAAAAAGCATTGGACATCAGCACAGACGCTTATCACACCATGCAAATTCAGGGCTGGATTGCCACCATGCTCGGCGAACATCCCGAACACCATGCCACCGCCAAACATTACGCCACTTTATCACTCGCTGCACGCGACCAATTGGTTCAACGCGATGCGGTTCACAAAAAAATGGTGGCATTTTCCCTGTATGGCAGCAAACCAGCGTATTGCGAGACTTTGATTTTAAATGCAAAAGCAATGAAAACCATTTATCCTGATTGGACGATGCGCGTGTATCATGACCACACCATTCCCAATCACATGGTGCCGCGCTTAAAATTATTAAATGTGGAATGCGTAGATGTGGCAACCATCAATGCTAGCCATATGCCAGGGACATTTTGGCGATTTTTAGCATTAGAAGATTGGAATTATGATGTGGTGATTATGCGTGATGCCGATTCGGTGATTAGTGAGCGCGAAAAAATATTGGTAGATGAATGGCTTGCCAGCGATAAACCATTTCATGTGGTACGCGATTGGTATGGGCATACCGATTTGATTTTGGCGGGTTTATGGGGCGCGCGTGGTGGCTTTTTGGGCGACATCCGAGCGCGAATTGACCATTATTTAACCCACGAAAAAGACATTCACCCCACCCATGCCGACCAATTTTTCTTGGCAAAACACGTTTGGACGCGAATCAAACCGTATTGTATGCATCACAGCAGCTTGATTCCATTTGAAGGTGCGACTTGGTCAGAACAATTAGAGCCGATTCATCGCAATCATCATCAACAAATTTTTCAATTAGGTTCATGGCGATTGAGCAATTATCAGCCACAAACGGATAAGCCGTATAAAATGTATTTGGCAGATGTTTATCCAGATGGCAAAGAAAATATTTTCTGTGAATACCTTTTTGAAAATGGTGAAGCATTTGAATTACCAAGAGAATATCGTGAAGCCATTGATGCAGGACGCATGAAATTATTTTTAATTCCGCAAAAATAAGGCAGCCTGAAACATGAAACTGATTATCCTAGACCGCGATGGCGTAATTAACCATGACCGTGATGATTTTGTCAAAACCCCCGATGAATGGCAGCCGATTGCAGGCAGCATGGATGCGATTGCTTTTTTAACGCAAGCAGGCTACACATTAGCGGTGGCAACCAACCAATCAGGCATTGGCAGAAAATACTTTACCATGCAAACGCTGAATGAAATGCACAGCAAAATGCACCGTTTGGTGCATCAAGCTGGCGGCGAAATCAGCGGCATTTGGTATTGCCCTCATCTTGCCGAACATCAATGTGATTGCCGCAAGCCCAAATCGGGCATGATTTGGGATATTTTGCAGCGATTCAATGCCAATGCCAGCGACACATGGCTAGTCGGCGACAGTTTGCGTGATTTACAAGCGATTGCCAATGTGGGCGGTAAACCCGTGTTGGTTCGTACAGGCAAGGGCATGAAAACATTAGAAAAAGATGCTGATAAATTGCCTGTCAATACCTTGATTTTTGATGATTTATTGGCATTTTCACAATTTGTGATGCAGCAAGAAAAGGACGCATCGTGAAAGCCGCATTCAAAGCATTCAAACAATGGTTGCGCGAAACCCGCGTTTCATGCGCCAAACGGCTGCTGGATAAAGCCCCCAACACCGCCCATTTACCCGACATCCAGCAAGCCCAAACCATTTTATTTTTGCGACAAGATGGGAAAATCGGCGATTTTATTGTCAGTTCATTTGTATTCAGTGAAATCAAACGCCATAAGCCATCTGCAAAAATTGGCGTATTGTGTAGCCCTGAAAATCGCTATTTATTTGAACAGCATCCTGATATTGACCACATTCATGTGGTGGAAAAACGGGGGATGTGGGCATATCATCAATTAGGTAAACAACTGAATAATCAATATGATGTAGTCATTGAGCCTACTTTGATTTTTCGGGTGCGTGAATTGGTGTTGTTACGCGCGATTGGTGCGCCACATAATATTGGTTATTTGAAATCAGATTATCAAATTTTCAATCATTCTATTGAGCAAACCCATCTGCATTATACGGAAGTGTATTGTAAAATATTGAATATATTGGGATTTGAAGATGTGGCGACTGATTACAGGCTGCCTGATTATTCAAAATCCCATCAAAAAGTTGCTGATTTTTTATTGAAAAATCATTTAAATCAGTATATTGCATTGAATTTTTTTGGCGCAGCACGCAGACGCCGTTTCACACCCGAACACATTCGCGCCATTTTGCAGACATTGACACGCGTTTTTCCGCAGCAATCATGGCTGTTGCTGGGTTTTCCTGAAGTCAATGAATGGTTAAGCGCATTGGCAAGTGAGTTTTCAGGCTGCTATGTATTTGCTGAAACCGAAAGTATTTTTGATAATATGGCATTGATTGCCTCCGCCAAAGCGGTGTTGTCGCCTGATACGGCGGTGGTGCATATTGCGGTGGCATTGGATAAGCCATTGATTGGATTGTATAGTGCTGAAGCGCAAAATTTTGCGAATTGGTATCCTTATTCCCAACAAGCGCAAGTATTACGCTATCAATACGATGTCAATGAAATCAATCCTGAAGAATTAGTGCCGTTACTCGCCAAAATCGTATAAAATAAATGCCCATTTATTTTTTCAGGCTGCCTGTTTATGTTGATATTGATTCTCCGCAATGTGATTTATTCCATTATCTTATTGATTAGTTTGCCCATTATGTTTTTTGTGGGTTTGCCATTTACCTTATTTAAACATGGCGCAAATAAAGTGGGACGGACGTGGTCGCGTTGTATGCTTTGGTGTTTAAAACACATTATTGGCTTGAAATATGAAGTGCATGGTGCGGAAAACATTCCAGACCATCCTGCCATTATTTGTTCCAAACATCAAAGCATACAACGCGACCACGTCCGTCCCACTTTATTTGCGCCATGTTTAAATAAGGTAAATGGCAAACCCACAA
>JBHARQ010000064.1:0-10854 GCA_041831015.1 Simonsiella sp.
ATTTGATTTTACAAGAAGTTTGTGATGCTTATGATTTAAGTCGTCAAGAATTAATTCATCGCGTTATCACGGAACAAGTTATTCAAGCATGGGAAAGCGAACGCACAAAAGATAAATTTATTGAAGAAAATGAACACAATGAAATTATTGAAACTAGCAAAGAAAGTATTAATGTTGAACATATTCATTGCTATTTATTAAATACTAATAGTGCAAATGATATTGCTGACCACGATTTTATGCTGACTGAAAAGGTTGCTGCTGCTTTTGAAGATGGCTATAAAGAAAAAATTACGCGCTTACAAAAGGGGGATTGGGTATTTTTGTACGCATCAGGTCAAGGCATTGTTGCTTATGGTCAAGCCAATGGTATTGTTGAAAAAACTGCCCACTATACTCGTGCTGATAAAACATTTTTTCAAAGATTGGATAATTTTGCCAAATTGAAAACACCAATGAAAGCACGTGAGGTTAAACACATTTTGAATCGTGAATTTCCATTTGCGCAAACTTTGGTTTATATGCATGGTGGGGATAAATTATTAGAAGAAATTAAAAAATTACCTATTGAATCCTAATTTCAATCTTAATAGGTTAATATAAGTTTGTAGGTCAGATTCAATAATCTGACCTACATTTTAAAATCAAATAATTTAATTTAAATTAAAATTTCTATTTTAGTCATACGCATTTTATCCATTCAAACAAGGAAATCATCATGCCCACATTCCAAATCGCTTTCACGCAAATGTGCGGACAAACCAAATCCCACAACGAAGACGCTTTGTGCGCCAATCACGAATGTCATGCCATGAAAAATCTCAAAACGCGCTGGGTGGACAATGCCAGTTTGCCCATTCGTTTGGCGGTGGCAGACGGTGTGTATCAAAGCCCACAACCACATTTAGCCAGTCAATTTTGGGTAAAACGCTGGGCGCAGTCGGGTGAATGTCAGGCTACGTTTTTTCAGGCTGCGTTTGATGATTTTTGCGCGAATGTGCCGTTTGGTTCAAGCACCACATTTGTCGGTTTGACCATGGACGAAATGGGGCGTTACGCGGTGGCAAATTTAGGCGACAGTCGCGCCTACCACATCAGCGCAGACGGCAAATGGACACAAATCAGCTACGACCATTCACTCATCAATGAAATGATTAAAAATGGCGAAGCACAAGCTGGTGTGGAATATTCGGGCATTTATCATACGTTGGAACATTGCTTGATTGCCGATGCAATGGAAGACACGTTCACGCAACACATTCATTATCATCGTGGCGAAATTCAGTCGGGCGAAGCGATTTTGCTGTGTTCAGACGGTTTGCATGACGCATTGCCACACGAAACATTGGAACGCATTTGGCAAGGTCAAAATGATTTGGCAACACGTTTACATCAATTAAAAATGGCAGTCAAAAAGACGGATTATTATGATGATTGCTCAATCGTTTGTGTGCAAGCGAACTAATTTTCAGGCAGCCTGAAATTTCATTCACAAAGGAAAATCTATGAACAGCAACAACATTCAACGTGCCGCGCAAGCCATTGCCCAAGCCAACGCGCTCATCATTACCGCAGGCGCAGGCATGGGCATTGATTCGGGATTGCCTGATTTTCGTGGCAAAAATGGCTTTTGGAAAGCGTTTCCACCGTTGCAACATTTGGGCAAAAGTTTCGTGCAAATGGCAACGCCTGATTTGTTTCACAACAATCCCAAATTGGCATGGGGATTTTACGGCTGGCGGTTGAATGCGTATCGTGAAGTAACGCCACATCGCGGTTTTGCCTTGCTCAAACAATGGGCAGACAGCAAACCACATGGCGCATTCGTTTTCACCAGCAATGTGGACGGGCAATTTCAGAAAGCAGGTTTTGCGGAAAATCAAGTGGCAGAATGTCATGGCAGTATTCATCATTTGCAATGTGTTTCAGGCTGCCAAAACGATATTTGGGCGAATGAATTTGTGCCACAAGTCAATCAACACACTTGCGAATTGGAAAATGCGCCCCCGACTTGTCCGCATTGTGGCAAATTGGCGCGACCGAATATTTTGATGTTTGGCGATGACGGCTGGTTGCCGTCGCGCACCATGGCACAAGAGCAACGCTTGCATAACTGGTTGCCTAGAAACGCGAAAGTGGCGATTATTGAATTGGGTGCGGGCGTGGCAATTCCATCGGTACGTTTGTTTTCGGAGTCGATGTCGGCACAATTGAATGCACCGCTTATTCGCATTAATCCCGATGAAACCACCGCGAGCAGTCGTTTGCAGATTAATTTGCCGTTGGGCGCGTTAGACGCGTTGCAGCAAATTGAAATGTGTTTGCAAGCAAACCAATATTGACGGCAAGGGCGGAGTGTAATCGCTAATTTGATATAGAAAGGCAGCCTGAAAACTGGGAAACTGGTTTTCAGGCTGCTTTTTTGTGCATTTTTAAAATGTTAAATTCTCTTTACAATCAAATAGTATCTTATTTAAAATCAAACAACTGTTTGATAAACAAATTTATTTTCTTATAATGAGAACCTTATTCTTTATTAAAACAAGGTTCATTATGCACAATTTTTATAAAATGCTGCATTTGGATTCTGCCGATGCCCCCATTGGCGAGATTCAAAAACAATGCAAAGCCATCGCGCAAAGTGGCGAATTACCACTTGAACACGTCAAAAAAATTTATTCGGTGCTGTCCAACCCCGAAAAACGCGCCAAATATAACGCAGCATTGCGCCAAGCCGAACCTGATTTTTTCAGGCAGCCTGAATCACTTGAACCAGCTCCAGCAGCCATACCCACACAAAATTTTTACCGTCTGCTGAATTTAAAATCGGCTGATGTGGATGAACGCACCATTCAAAATCATTTCAAAGCTGCTGTTTCGCGTGGCGAAATCCCACTAGAAACAGCACAACAAATCCGCGATACTTTATTCAATATGGGTAAACGTTCTGTGTATAACCAAGCCTTGCGCCAATCTGACCCTGATTTTTTCCGCCCACCCGAAAGAATGTCCATTGATGACGATACAGAAGAACCTGATACCCAAGCCAGCCAATCCACATCGTCTCAAACCAAAACATCTCGAATCAAAATAAAATCAGCAACATCAAGCAATAAATTGTTATTAGACCAACAGAACAAAAATATTTTGTTGGGTTTGTTTTTATTGGGTGCGGTTGCCGTGCTGTTTCCTTGGATTAATGTGCTGGGTGTTGGTATGGCAGGATATAAATTGACTTGGCTGAATCCCGTTTTGTTGTTATTGTGTGCGTGGACCATTTGGCAAGCTCATAGCAAAGACAAGGAAGTGGAATATACAAAATTAGTGTTCCCCTTAATTATTATTATTGCCAATCATGTGCGATTTGTATTGAGTGTCAATAAAAAGTTTAGCAATGAATTTTTGGCTGCTACCAAATTTTCTTATGGGATAGGCTTTTATTTTCAAATTGTTATTATTGTTTCGATTTGTGCTTATTTATTAATGAATTATTTCAAAAATCAGCAAGATTAGCACATTGATTTCAACATAAAAGTAATTAGAAACCTTTGCAAAACTCGCATTCTTAAACGTAGGGGCGGATTTCATATCCGCCCCGATTTTGAAATGATTTGAAAATAATAAATTAAAATTTTGGTAGTAAAAGGGCGGATATGAAATCCGCCCCTACGAAAGGGTTTTGCAAAAGTTTCAATTAATTAATCAGCATAAACAGTTGAGCTGTCTTTAAACCACTTTTGATACAACTTATCGTAAGTGCCATCTTTTTTCAATTCTGCCAAACCTTTATTTAACTTACTCAATAATTCAGTATTGCCCTTTTTAACCAAAAAAGCATAATATTCAGTAGGTTGATTTGTCTTGGTAACCAGTTTGACACCTTGGTCTTTAAAACGCGCGGCATAGTGAGTTAATGCACCTGCATCGCCAAAAACCGCATCTGCTTGATTACCCAAAACAGAATTCACTGCTAACCACAATGTATCGCGTGATTCAACCGTACCATTATTATCTTTTAACAAATCCCGTACGGTGCGTTCTGCAATGGTTGAGCCTTTGACAGCAATTTTTTTACCACGAATATCATTTAATTCATTAATTTTCTTGTCTTTACCAACCAATAAAATTGTACCCGTTTCTAAATAAGGGTCGGTTAAGTCAAAACGTTTTTTACGTTCATCGGTAATATAAATGCCCCCAGCAGCAATTTCGGCATTACCTGCTTCCAATGTATTAAACAAAATCGCCCATGATTGTGGAATAAATTGTAATTGCAAATTTTCTTTTTTCGCAATTTCGGTAAGCAAATCATAATCAAAGCCACTCATTGCACCGCTGGTTGTGCGTGTTGTAAAAGGGACATAGGTTTCGGCAACCACTCGCACAATGGGTTGATTTGAAGGTGTAGTTGAAGCAGGTTGTGCTGTTGATGCAGCAGAAGTGGTTGATGAGCCACTTGTTTCCGTACCGCAAGCGGCTAAAACCAAAGCTGAAATAGAAGAAAAGATAAATTTTTTCATCATTATTTAAGTTATTCTCAATTTTAAAAAAGCGGCATTATATCAAAAAATTAAAATATGTAAATATCTATTATTTATTAAAATCAATAAATTAGATTTTTTGAATATATTTTGATTTATTTTTGCTAATCAAATTGAATGGATTAATGAACAAATAGAAAAATTTGAAAGTGAGTCCATTGATTTCAAAATAAAAACAGCCTGAAAGTTTGGGAAATTTCAGGCTGCCTGCTTTTTAATTTTCAAAATTAATGCTTACGCACCACCACAAATTGCGCCAATGCTCGCAAACGGTCGGCAGATTCGCCAAATGGTGCCAACGCATCAACCGCTTGTTGCACCAAGGTTTCGGCATACGACCGCGCCGCCGTTAAGCCCATTAATTTGACATAGGTGGGTTTATCCGCCTCGGCGTCTTTGCCTGCGGTTTTGCCCAGCGTGGCGGTGTCTGCCTCGCAGTCTAATACGTCATCAATGACTTGGAATGCCAAGCCGAGTTTGGTGGCGTAATCGTCTAATGCGGCTAATGCGGCATCATCTAAATCAGGACAACTCAATCCGCCCAACGCCACCGCCGCACGAATCAATGCGCCTGTTTTCCAGCCGTGCATTTGTTCCAATTCGGTTTGGGATAAATTCGCGCCGACATTGGCTAAATCAATGGCTTGTCCGCCTGCCATGCCCACGCTGCCTGATGCTTTGGCAAGGACATTGACCATGCGTAATTGTCGGGCTGGGGATAAGTCGGTGGCTGTGGATAACACGTCAAACGCCAGTGTTTGCAAGGCATCGCCAACGAGTAATGCGGTGGGTTCATTGTATTGGATGTGGCAAGTGGGTTTGCCGCGACGCAAGCTGTCGTTGTCCATCGCGGGCATGTCGTCATGTACCAGTGAATAGACGTGAATGCATTCTACCGCCACCACCGCCGCTTCGCAGGCTGCCTGAACGCTGTTGCCCAATTCGGATGCTGCCCACACCAGCAAGGGGCGTAGGCGTTTGCCACCGCCAAGGGTTACGTAACGCATGGCATCGTGTAGGGTTTCGGGCGATTGGGTAGCGGCTGGCAAGGCGCGTTCTAATAGGATTTCGGTTTGCGCTTGGGCGCGTTGTTGCCATTGGGTTAAGTCATGAGTCATTGAGTTCGAGCTCCTTTAATTGGTTTTGGTCAAGGACGTGAAGTTGTTGTTCCATTTCTGCTAATTTGGTTTGGCAAAATTGGACGAGTTCGTTGCCTTCGCGGTACATGGCTAGGGCTTGGTCTAGGGGTTGGTTTTGTTGCATGGTTTGGGTGATGGTTTCCAAACGGGCTAGGGCTTGTTCAAAATTCATGGTGGTTTGGGAAAATGGGAAAAGTGAAATTATACGGTAATTTGTTTTTAGGCAATGATTTTTGAAACATTACTTGAAAAAGAAAATAGATCGTCATTCCCGCGTAGGCGGGAATCCAATTCAAATCAAAATAATAATGTAAAATCAAAATATTATATTCATTCGATTTGGATTCCCGCCTACGCGGGAATGACGAAGTAGTTATTTTATCGTATGCGGCAAAGTTGCTCACAACGTGCCACTCACCATCACCACGGGCACAGCGTGGGTGCGGCGGCAAGACGCCGCGTTCTAGGGGCTAATGACATTTCATTTTGCACTTGCTTTTGCATCAAAAATCGTCCACTTCTGCGTTAAAAATACTCATCAGGTGTTCAACCTGACTCGCATTTTCGCCTTGAATTGGTCGTTTTTGCTGACAAAATCAAGGTACAAAACGAAATGTCATCAGCCCCTTGCATCTTTCAGGCTGCCTGTTTTTATTTTGCTTATTTTTTAGGCAATTTTGTTTTGTTTTTTTATTTTAATGGGTTAGGTTACTTATCCACATATCATGCACATGATTATTCGCTGGCTATGCGGATGATTTGGGCTGGCGTGGATAAAATTGTATCGGTTGTTCGTTTTGGGGCAGTTGTTGTTTTTTGATGGCGTGGGCAAAGACGGTTTCTAGTGTGATTTGGGTTAATTCGCCTGTTTTCCATGCCAAATCAATGATTTCTCGCGCTCGCTCGGGTTGGTCGGGTTGTAAACTTATCCACAGATTGAGGTTATCCACATCCTGCCAGAAGGTTTCGGCTTGTGTATAAGTCAGTATGAGTTGTGCGGTGTCGGTTACGGGGTCGTAAAAGCCGTGATGAAACAGCATGTCGCCCAAATCGTGCATGTCCACCCATGTGGGCGCAGCGCATGAGATGTGGTGTTGGGCGAGTAATTGGCGAATTTCAGGCAGGGTGTTTGCGCCAAAGTGGTTGAGAAAGAGTAAGCCATCGGTTTGGAGGGCTTGCGCCCAGTTTTCCAGCACGGGGACGATTTCTGCTGCGTGTAGTAGGGATAAATTCGCCCACAGCATGTCTGCGCTGGCGGCGGGTAATGGCACGGTTAATGCTTGGCAGGTTTGGGGAATGGTTTTGCCTGATAGTTTGGCAAGCCAGCCTGTTTTGCGTTGGGCGGCGGCGTGTTGTAGCCAGTCGGGGCGGTGGTCGTATTCGGTAAAGGTGGCTTTGGGATAGCGTTTGGCGAGCAGTTGGCGACTGATGTCGCCGTCCGCGCCAATAAGTGCGATGCGTTGGGCGGCGTGTCGTAGCAGCGACAGACGGCTGTCGGTTTGTTCGGCAAAATGTTGGTGGAGAAAGTAGCGGTTCATGGTCTTTACATTGGTTTGCAAATTTTGCGGTTTTTGGGGGGTGGGATTGTGGTTTACAATCGCTGTTTTATGATTTCATTTGATTTCATGTTCCAATTTTATAGACTTTTAGCAATTCAGGCAGCCTGAAACGCAAAATATTATTTTTTAATTTTAGAATTTCACTTATGCAAACACGTTTAATCCTTGTACTGGCGAGCGCATTTGCCGTCTTAAGCACAACGGCTCATGCCGAAACTGACAACAAAATCCGTTGGGGTGTTCCGCTGGAATACACCACGCAAGCCGACCAAGTTTCCAATACTGACATTTTGCCGCGCGGCAACAACCGCCAACCCGTTGCCAACGAAACGCCCACCAACACCCCACCCATCACATTAACCACTGAAGACAACAGCACCCCACCCACCGCCGAAGACATCGCCGTAACCGAAGAACGATTGAATAATGAAGTCCGCATTCTGTGGGACGAAATTGAAAAAGCAGAAAAACAACAACAGCAAGCCACCGACATCAAAATCCTACCCTTTGATAAAACCAAACCCACCCCAGACAAAAACACCAGCAAAACCAAACCCAAAACAAAAACCAATACCGCCGCCGACATCAAAGCCGAAAAAGAACGCATCGATGCCCTACTACGCAGCACCAAAGATAAAAACGGCAAAATCACCGCCTTGCCCAAAGACAAATTAGACAAAATAGACAAAGCCGATAAATCAAGCAAAACCAGCAAAACCGATAAAGCCAACAAAACAGACAAAGCAGACAGCAAAATTCTGAAAACCACACCGTCTATGCCTGTCGTGGCGTTACCCACACCCACGCCCAAACCTGTTTTGACGCGCAAACAAGTGCTGGAAGAAGAAATCGCGCGTGAAAAAGCCGCACTCAAATCCGCGCAAACGCAATTAATGATTGCCAAAAAACGCGGTAATGCGGCTCAAATCCAAAAATTAACCACCATGATTAAAGACCGTGAATTAAACGTGCAAGCGATTTCACGCGAATTATCACGTTAATTTTAATTAAAAATTTAATTTTATCCACAGGCAACCTGAAAATAGATAAACACATTTTCAGGCTGCCTGTTTGATTATTTCTTCACGCTCAATTTAATATGCGGCTTTTGCGGAGCAGGTTCTGCCACGATGGGAATCAAGCCCAACTCACGCTGCTGTGTTTCATTCAACAAATTAGACCAATCGCCTTTTTCATACCATTGTGCGCCGTCCAATTCCATCGGATGCTGAATGCGCTCGCAGCCGTTGCCACATTGCAAATCGTCCGCGCTACAATATTTGTCGCAACCCCAACAAATGCGTTCAGGATGTTTGGGCGCAATCGGGAATTTTTTTGCCATTTTTCATTTCTTTCATCAATCAAACACTGTTATTAACCCCTCACATTGTACGCCGTTTTCAAAAATTGTCTGAATATTTACCAGAACGCGGCGTCTTGCCGCCGCACCCACGCTGCGCCCGTAGTGATGGTGAGTGGTTAATTTCAGGCTGCCTGAAATGTGGATAAATTTAATGACCCATGTGTAAATCACCAACTTATCCACATATCTCATCAACATTTGCCCATTTACCCCCATAAATTCACAACCCATGCTCCCTATTTCACCCCATTTATCCACAGGCTTATTTTTCAATTAAGATTTTGTTTTGTCAATTTAATTAGACTTATCCATAGAAAAATGCTTGACTCATAAATTATCATAATCTTTTTAATTTTAAAAATAAGATTATTTGTTTTAAACCAAAATTTTATCTCACAAGCATTGTTTACACCGCCTTAATCGGTTAAAGTTTCACGTTTTGATACATTCACACACAAGGAAAAACAAATGAAAGGTGATATTGGCGTAATCGGCTTGGCGGTTATGGGTCAAAATCTGATTTTGAATATGAACGACAAAGGTTTTACCGTTGTCGCATTCAACCGCACCACCGAAAAAGTGGACGAATTTTTAAACGGTGCTGCCAAAGGTACCAACGTGATTGGCGCAAAAAGCTTGCAAGAGCTTGTGGATAACTTGAAAACCCCACGCAAAATCATGTTGATGGTACGCGCAGGTCAAGCCGTTGATGATTTCATTGAACTGATTACCCCTTATTTAGACGAAGGCGACATCATCATTGACGGTGGTAATGCCAATTATCCCGACACCAACCGCCGTTGCGAAGAATTGGCGGCAAAAGGTTTGCGCTTTATTGGTGCGGGCGTGTCGGGTGGCGAAGAAGGTGCGCGTCATGGCCCATCAATTATGCCGGGGGGACATTTCTCGGCTTGGGAACACGTTAAACCGATTTTCCAAGCGATTGCTGCCAAAACCCCTGCTGGCGAACCTTGCTGCGATTGGGTGGGCGACAATGGCGCAGGACATTTCGTCAAAATGGTTCACAACGGCATTGAATATGGCGATATGCAGTTGATTTGCGAAGCCTACCAATTTATGAAAGAAGGCTTGTGCATGAACCACGAAGAAATGCACGCCGCATTTGAATCGTGGAAACAAACCGAGTTAAACTCTTATCTGATTGATATTACAACCGATATTATGGCGTACAAAGACAAAGACGGTTCGCCATTGGTTGAAAAAATCTTGGATACCGCAGGACAAAAAGGCACAGGCAAATGGACAGGCATTAACGCTTTGGACATGGGCGTACCTTTGACGTTGATTACCGAATCCGTGTTTGCGCGTTGCGTGTCGGCATTCAAAGAACAACGTTTGGCGGCGGCGCGTTTGTTCCCACACATGCCCGCGAAAATTGAAGGCGACCGCGCTGAGTGGTTGGAAGCATTGCGCCAATCATTGCTTGCCAGCAAAATCATTTCCTACACCCAAGGTTTCATGCTCATGCACGAAGCCAGCGAACAATACGGCTGGAATTTGAATTACGGCAACACCGCGTTGTTGTGGCGCGAAGGCTGCATTATTCGCAGCGTGTTTTTGGGCAATATCCGCGATGCGTATGAAAACAACCCCAATTTGATGTGGTTGGGTCAAGACGAATACTTCCGCAATATTTTGAACAACGCCTTGCCGCAATGGCGCAAAGTGGTGGCAAAATCCATTGAAGTGGCGATTCCCATGCCGTGCATGGCGGCGGCGATTACGTTCTTGGACAGCTACACGTCAGCGCGTTTACCAGCTAATTTGCTGCAAGCGCAACGCGACTACTTTGGCGCACACACCTACGAGCGCATGGACGAACCGCGTGGCAAATTCTTCCACACCAACTGGACAGGCACGGGCGGCGACACCGCGTCTAGCACTTACGAAGTATAAGAATTGCGCGTTTAGCCAATAAAAAAGCAGCCTGAAAAGTCCTAGCGGACGGCATTTAGGCTGCTTTTTTGTGTTGATTGGCAATGCGCGGCAAAGATTTCAGGCTGCCTGAATTTTGACGCTGAACGCGCGTCTTGCCGCGCACCACGCTTTTGGGTTGCGGTACGTTATTCTTTCGTTCTCCGTAGTTTAGGTTGGGCGGATTCTTGAATCCGACATTTTTATAAAATCAAAAGATTATCTTCAACAACAAACTCATATAAGGAATACAGATAAATGAAACAATGCCCAATTTTTTGCCTTACAAAAGATGTCGAAATTGATGAATTTTCTGA
>JBHARQ010000065.1:0-5377 GCA_041831015.1 Simonsiella sp.
ATATATATTGGATTTTGAGCAATGGAAAATCATCTGGATACTGACTGATTAAGGCATAGGCTGATTGCTGAAAGAAACTGCTCATAGAAAATCCTCTAAATTCTTGTTAATGAGAATTTAGAGGATTTCTTGCAGTTTTGCAAAGGTTTCTATTTGAGAAAAATTAGGCGAGAATTAGGTAACAAAAAAACGTGGGCATCATAACAACCCACGTTCTTGATTACTCATCGCCTTTTGGCACCAACCAGCCGACACCGCGTATATTTTTAATATGCTCTTTGCCGATTTTTTTGCGCAATGCGTGAATCAGATAATCTACGGCGTTGCTTTCCACTTCATCGCCCCAGCCATAGAGTTTATCTTCCAAATCATTACGCGAATGAATCACGCCTGCGCGTAAAATCAGCGCGTGTAAAATGGCAAATTCTTTATTGCTCAATAAAATGCGTTCATCTTGCCCTGCGATGTGGACGTGATAGGTGGTGGGGTCGAGTGTCAGCATACCATTGCTGAGTTTGGGGGCAGGTTGTCCGTTTTGTCGGCGCAAAATGGCGCGAATGCGGGCAAGTAATTCGGCAACATCAAATGGTTTAATTAAGTAATCATCTGCACCGCCATCTAATCCTGCTAGGCGACTGTGAATGTCATCACGAGCCGTTAAAATAATAATGGGGGTAGTGTTGCCTTGACTGCGCCATTCGTTTAGGACTTGTAAACCGTCTTTTTCGGGTAAACCCAAATCCAGTAAAATCATGTCGTAATATTGGCTGGTGGTGGCGGTTTGTGCTAATTTGCCTGTATTAACCCAATCTACTGCATAGCCCATATCTTTCAGGCTGCCTGCTAAACTGTGGGCAATCATTTTGTCATCTTCTACTAATAAAATACGCATAATATTGATTATTCAAATGATTGATTATTTTGTGAATTTAATACGCTCAACCCAGACAAATTGGCAAAACTTTCCTGCCGCACAATTTCGCAAAAATCTTGAATATAAGCACAATTCACATCTTCGCTACGCATGGCAGCATACAATTCGCTGGTTAAAGGCGTATCGCCAATCGGACGCGCCACCACATACTGTTTCTCCAAATACGGCAGCACCGCCCAATAGGGCAACGCCGCCACGCCGCGTTTGCTGGCAACCAACTGGATAATGGCAATGGTTAATTCACTGTGTCGGCGTTTGGGATGAATGCCTTTGGGCAATAAGATTTTTTTCAGCAAATCCAACATATCATCTGGCACGGGATAGGTAATCAATGTTTCATCAATAAAATCTTCCGCTTGCCAAACTTCTTTGTGTGCGAGTGGGTGGTCGGGCGCACAAATACCCACCATTTCATACGCAAACAAAGGCTGATACGCAATGCCTGCCAAAGGCGTATTTTCCGACACAATCGCCAAATCCGCCCGATGCGTGAGCAACAAGCCCACAGGGTCGGCTTGGAAACCCGACACAATATCCAATTCCACTTGCTGCCATTGCGGACGAAACACGCCCATCGCAGGCATCAACCAATCAAAACAGGTGTGGCATTCCACCGCCACGCGCAATTCTCCTGCTTCGCCATGAATGATTTGCAATAAATCACGTTCCGCGTGTGCCACTTTGGGCAATAATTCATAAGCCAATTTCAGCAAACGTTCGCCAGCAGGCGTGAAACGCAGGGGCGTGGATTTGCGCTCAAACAACGGCGTATCAAAATGATTTTCCAGCAAACGAATTTGATGCGACAAAGCCGATTGCGTCAAAAAAACACGTTGTGCAGCCAGCGACACGCTTCCCGTTTCCGACAACGCAACAAGGGTGCGAAGATGACGTAATTCAATAATGCTTTCCATAGTGGTGCCGTATGTAGTCAATGAATGTTGCAAAATAATTCAGGCTGCCTGAAAGCGTGTTGCTTGTTCAGGCAGCCTGAATATTGTACACGGTTTAAACCGTTTGTGTTTCAGCTTTGTATGCCGCTTGCATTTCGCGGTCGCGTTTGGTGGCTTGGCGCATCATCACATAATTAATGGCAATTACGAGTGTGCCGACAATGCCAATCATAATCGTGGCTAACACGTTCATTTGCGGGTCAAGACCCAATTTGATTTTAGAGAAAATCACTTGCGGCAACGTAGATGAACCCGGCCCTGACAAGAATGACGTAATCACCAAATCATCCAACGACAACGTTACCCCCAATAAAAAGCCCGATGCAATCGCAGGCGCAATCAATGGCAAAGTAATCAAGAAAAAGATTTTCAAAGGACGTGCGCCCAAATCCATTGCCGCTTCTTCCAATGACTGGTCAAGCTCCATCAAGCGTGAACGAATCACCACCGTAATATACGCCATGCACAAGGTGGTGTGTCCCAAAAAGATGGTAAAGAAACCACGGTCTAGCCATTCAGGATTCCCGCCGATTTGCTGAATCAAGCCTTGCACTTGAATAATCAGCAACAGCATTGACAAGCCCGTAATCACATCAGGCATCACCATCGGCGCAGACACCATTCCTGCAAACAAGGTGCTACCACGGAAACGCTTGATTCGCGCCAACGCATAACCTGCCATTGTCCCCAATGCCACCGCCGCAAACGATGACACCAGCGCAATTTTTAATGACAACCATGCCGCACTTAAAATTTGGTCATTTTCCAATAATTTGGCATACCATTTGGTTGAAAATCCACCCCAAACCGTTACCAATTTAGAATCATTGAATGAATAAATCACCAACATCACCAAAGGGATATACAAAAACGCCAATCCCAACAACAACATGATTTTCAAAAACCATGACATTTTATTGCCTTGCATTATTTGCTCCCTTCTTCCAATTCGCGCTCTTCATAGCGTTGGAACAATGCCATCGGCACCACCAACAGCAACACCATTACCACCGCAACCGCCGCCGCCAAAGGCCAGTTGTTTTGGTCAAAGAAGGCTTGCCATAATACTTTACCAATCATCAAATTATCAGGGCCACCCACCAATTCAGGAATCACATACTCGCCCACCGCTGGAATAAATACCAACATCGAGCCAGCAATAATCCCCGTTTTAGACAATGGTAAGGTAATTGTGAAAAATGCCTTAATTGGATGTGCGCCCAAATCCGCCGCCGCTTCCAATAAACGATGGTCTAATTTCACTAATTGCGTGTACAACGGCAAAATCATAAACGGCAAATAGGCATACACCATCACCAAATTCAGCGAAAACGTGTTGTAAAACAAATCCAATGGTTGAGAAATCCAACCCCATTTCATCAAATAATTATTGATGATGCCATTGTGTCCCAACAAACCCATCCACGCATACACACGCAACAAAAATGATGTCCAAAACGGCAACATAATCGCCAACAACAAACCATTGCGAATAGACGGATGAGCGCGTGAAATCGCATACGCCATCGGATAACCAATCAGCAAACACACCAGCGTGGTGGTTAAAGCCGTTTTGATGGACAACCAGTAGGTTAATACATAAATATTATCCCCCTGTTTGCCGCCATCAAATGGATTGAGCAATGCGCCCACCGATGACCAAAAGTCTGCAAAAATATCTTTATAGTTTTGGAACACGATGTGTAAGGTGCCATCGTCTTTAAACAAAGGCGAAAATGGCGGAATAGACAATTCTTGTTCAGCAAAACTAATTTTAAAAACAATGAAAAACGGCACAAGAAACAGCAACAGCAGCCATACAAATGGCACACCGATGACCAGTTTTCCGCCCCACGTTTTTCGGGTGGATAATTTAGACATTTCAGGCAGCCTTTCTTAACGTGTTAATGGGGTGGGCTGGTTTTCAGGCCAATCCAAATACACTTCATCGCCCCAAGTAGGCGGTTCAATGCCGCGCACATACCAATATGGCGCAGGCACTTGGCTCTTGATGATGCGATTATTGTCCATTTGCACATGGTAAATGGCGAAACTACCCAAATAGGCAATTTCTTTTACTTTGCCTTTTGCCCAGTTGTGCGTGTCGCGGTGAGCTGGTTTTTCTTTATGCAAATCAATGTCTTCTGGACGAATGGAAATCCAGACGGTTTGACCATCTTCCGCTTCAAATTGCTGGTCGGTGTACACTTTGGCAGGCAGCTCTGGGCAATCAATCAAGGCGTGAGCATCGTCTTTATGCACCAATTTGCCTTCAAAAATATTGGTTTCGCCAATAAATTCCGCCACAAATTTGCTTTCGGGATAGTCATAAACATCGGCTGGTGTGCCAACTTGTTGCAATTCGCCATGCGACATAATCGCCACACGGCTTGCCATTGTCATCGCTTCTTCTTGGTCGTGGGTTACCATAATGCAGGTTACGCCCACTTTTTCTAATGTATTGACCAATTCAAATTGCGTTTGTTGGCGCAATTTTTTGTCCAACGCGCCCAATGGTTCGTCCAATAATAATAATTTCGGACGTTTTGCCAAGCTACGCGCCAACGCCACGCGCTGTTGCTGACCGCCTGATAATTGATGCGGTTTACGTTTGGCAAATTGTGGCATTTGCACCAAACGCAGCATTTCATCCACACGCGCTTTGATTTCGTCTTTGGGCAATTTGTCTTGTTTTAAGCCAAAGGCGATGTTTTCTTCCACCGTCATGTGCGGAAACAGCGCGTAGCTTTGAAACATCATATTAATTGGGCGGTCGTAGGGTGCGAGTTTGGTAATGTCTTGACCATCTAGAATGATTTGACCTTCAGATGGGGTTTCCATGCCAGCCAGCATTCGCAGCAGTGTGGATTTACCACTACCCGAGCTGCCCAGCAGCGCAAAAATTTCATGTTGATTGATGGTTAAGTCAAGCGGTTTGACAGCGAGATTATCACCGTATTTTTTTGCTAATCCTTTGATTTGCAAATAAGGTTGAACATCAGTCATGGCATTACTCCAAATAGAATGAAAACAGGGCTGTTTTGATTGCTTTGGACAGTGATTCGTTGATTTATAATAAAAATCTCTGGGCTGTTTAGCGGCGTTCAGGCAGCATGAAAAAATTTAAAGCGCGTGATTTTATTAGACAACACCTGACAGGGCAAGTCTAAAATTTTAATTTGTGGCGGAAAACACCACATATTATATTATACACTGATTAATAAGACGTTTCAGGTTGCCTTTTAAGTTGTGCTTGAAGTGGATTTAATATTGAAACCTTTGCAAAACTCACTACACCGTCATTCCTGCGTAGGCAGGAATCCAAGCATCCGCAACACAACGATATGTTTCTTCATCGGAAAGTTGGATTACCGCCTGCGCGGTAATGACGGTGTAGTTGATGTTTTTAGGGTTTTGCAAAGGTTTCAGTCTGCTACGGAGAATATTCTGTTTCGTGCCACGACCCAAAAGCGTGGGTGCGGCGGCAAGA
>JBHARQ010000066.1:0-3267 GCA_041831015.1 Simonsiella sp.
GAGGGAGTAAATGTATGGCGTGCTGTTTTATTGCCAGTATAGATTGGGATAAAACATGCACTGCATCGGCATGCTGTTTGATAACCAAATCATAGATTTGGATAAAACATGCAGGGTAGCTTGAAATGAAGTTTAGATAAGCATTGGATTTTGCCAAGTTTCAGGCAGCCTGAAAATACAATAAGCAAAAAGTGGGTGCACACACCCACTTATTTTATGCGGCTAAAAACAATTTATAAGCGGCATTATCTGTTTGTTCTTCAAAGGCATAACCCAAATTATCTAAGAACGCATCGAATGCAGCATTGTCATGTTCAGGCACATCAATGCCCACCAGCACGCGACCATAATCTGCGCCATGATTGCGATAGTGAAATAAAGTAATATTCCAATCACTTTGCATATTATTCAAAAACTTAGCCAATGCTTGCGGACGCTCGGGAAATTCAAAACTAATCAATCGCTCGTTTTGCACTTTATGGCTGCGGCCGCCGACCATATAGCGCAAATGGACTTTCGCCATTTCATCGTGGCTTAAATCAATGTGGGGCAACCGGGCTGCCTGAAAATCAGCGCGGATTTTGTCGCGGTCGGCGGCACTTAGCGTTTGAATGCCCACAAAAATATGCGCCACATCGTCATCGCCATAGCGATAATTGAACTCGGTAATATTGCGTGATTTCAATACTTCAATAAAGGCGCGGAAGCTGCCTGCGCGTTCAGGAATGGATACGGCAAAAATCGCTTCATTGCCTTCTCCCAATTCGCTGCGCTCGGAAACGTGGCGTAAGCGATGGAAGTTCATGTTTGCGCCAGAAGTTATCGCAATCAGCGTTTCATCAGTAATATTATTGCGCGAAACATAGGTTTTTAAGCCAGCCAATGCCAATGCGCCCGATGGCTCGCAAATGCTGCGTGTGTCATCAAACACGTCTTTCAAGGCACCACACACCGCATCTGTGTCCACGGTAATGATGTCGTCCAATAAATCGCGGCAGAGTTTGAATGTTTCTTCGCCCACCAATTTCACTGCCGTGCCATCGGCGAATAAACCCACATCTTTTAATTCCACGCGTTGTCCTGCGGCAATAGACACTTTCATCGCACAACTGTCATTGGTTTGCACGCCAATCACTTTGATTTCGGGACGGACTTGTTTGATAAACGCTGCCACGCCCGCCGCCAAACCACCACCACCAATCGCCACAAATATAGCGTGAATCGGTTTGGCGTGTTGGCGCACGATTTCCATGCCAATCGTGCCTTGTCCTGCAATCACATCAGGGTCATCAAATGGTGGAATGTAGGTCAAACCGCTTTCGGCAACCAGTTTCATCGCGTGGTCGTAGGCATCGTTATACGACACACCTGCCAAAACGACATTGCCACCACGTGCTTTAACTGCATCGATTTTAATTTGTGGTGTGGTTTCGGGCATCACAATCGTGGCGGTGCAGCCGAGTTTTTGTGCAGATAGAGCCACACCTTGTGCATGATTGCCTGCGCTGGCGGTAATCACGCCTTTTTGCAACACGTTTTCAGGCAGCCTTGCCATTTTGTTATAGGCACCGCGAATTTTGAAAGAAAATACGGGCTGCAAATCTTCGCGTTTTAAATAGATTTTATTGTTTAAACGGCGCGAGAGATTAGCGGCGTAATCCAATGGGCTTTCAATAGCGACATCGTAAACGGATGAAGTGAGAATACGGGTGAGATAATCGTGGTATTCAGGGTAGGGATTGTGATACATAATGGTTAACAAAAAAATAGCGTTTATTGGGAGCTTGAATATTGAACAAAACAGTGATTGCTGAACAAAATGAGACTGTTGCGTAGGGCATCAAAATTTCAGGCAGCCTGAAAAGTGAAATACTTTTCAGGCTGCCTGAATGGATTAAATTAGTTTTTATCTTGGTCAACCAATTTGTTTTTCGCAATCCAAGGCATCATACCGCGCAGTTGTGCACCCACTTTTTCAATTTGGTGTTCCGCGTTCAAACGACGACGTGCTGTCATGCTCGCGTAGTTGGTCGCGCCTTCTTGGATAAACATTTTCGCGTATTCGCCAGATTGAATGCGGTACAACGCTTTTTTCATCGCTTCTTTGGTTGCAGGCGTAATCACTTCTGGGCCAGTAACATATTCGCCGTATTCCGCATTGTTAGAAATTGAGTAGTTCATGTTAGCAATACCGCCTTCGTACATCAAATCTACAATCAATTTCAACTCATGCAAGCATTCAAAGTAAGCCATTTCAGGCGCGTAACCTGCTTCCACCAACGTTTCAAAACCGCATTTCACCAATTCAACTGCGCCACCGCACAATACCGCTTGTTCGCCGAACAAGTCCGTTTCGGTTTCTTCGCGGAAGTTGGTTTCAATCACGCCGCCTTTGGTGCCACCATTTGCAGCCGCGTAAGACAAAGACAATTCTTTTGCTTTGCCAGTGTAATCTTGGTAAACCGCGATTAATGATGGCACACCGCCACCTTTCAAAAATTCGCTGCGTACAGTATGACCAGGGCCTTTTGGCGCAACCATAATCACGTCCACATTTTTAGGTGGCACGATTTGATTGTAATGAATGTTAAAGCCGTGAGCAAATGCCAACGCTGCGCCGTCTTTCAAATTAGGTGCAATTTCATTTTTGTAAACAACAGGTTGATTTTCATCTGGCAACAAAATCATCACCACATCAGCTTTTTTAGTTGCATCAGCCACGCTCAAAGTCTCAAAACCAGCCGCAACCGCTTTGTTCCAAGACGCGCCTTGACGCAGACCAATCACCACGTTCACGCCAGAATCTTTCAAGTTTGCCGCGTGGGCATGACCTTGTGAGCCATAACCAATGATGGCAACGGTTTTACCTTTAATCAATGACAAATCAGCGTCTTTATCGTAATAAACTTGCATAGTATTTCCTTAAAATGGGGAGAAGTGAAACGGAGTTCAGGCTGCCTGAAACGGTGTGCGCTCGTGTCAAACGTGTACGTTTCGGTGCAAACGTGGGTTTTGCCCAACGTTTGGCTGCTAAACGATTGAGTTCGCCATCTTACACCAATTTACGTTAATTTTGTAGGGGTCATGAAGTTTCAAACAGGCGCTTTTGATATGCAACAAATCTTTTATCAGACAGAACGCGGCGTCTTGCCGCCGCACCCACGCTGTCTTCGTCGTGATGATGGGTGGTGATTTGGCGGTTTTGCGCTCTGTCGCCGCGCGGCGACTTACTTTTTGAAAAAGTAAGCCAAACAAAATTAAAGTCGC
>JBHARQ010000067.1:0-3533 GCA_041831015.1 Simonsiella sp.
AGCGAAATTGTGGCGGGTTTCCATGTGGAATATTCGGGTTTTGCATTTGCGCTGTTTTTCCTAGCTGAATATATTTTCATGATTTTGGTGGCGGCTTTAACGGCAATTATGTTCTTGGGCGGTTGGTTGTCGCCATTCCCGCAAAACTGGGGCATCATCGGCGCACCGAGCGCGTTTTGGATGTTTGCCAAAATGGCGTTTGTGTTATACGGCTATTTGTGGATTCGCGCCACTTTCCCGCGCTACCGCTACGACCAAATCATGCGTTTGGGCTGGAAAATTTTGATTCCGATTGGTTTTATTTGCATTGCCGTATTGGCAGCCTGGATGGCATCGCCGTTGAGTTTGTGGAAGTAAAACGAATTTTTCAGGCAGCCTGAAAAAAATTAGGAACAACAAAAATGGATTTTCAAACCGCAAAATCTGAATTGAAACCCATATTTTTAACTTGGTTACACGAAATCAGCCAAGAAAATTTCCCTGAAAATATGCAAGGGTGGTGGTTTGGATTAAATGAGCCTTATAAAATATACGTCATGGGTTCAATGGATTTTGATGAAGATAATCCTGATTGGGCGTGTCCTGAACATGATAATTACTGGGTATCCGCGCCAGCTCCTGATTTAACGCATTTATTAGACTGGGGCTGGGAAGACGTGCTGAATCTGGTTCATGAAATCTTAACCGAATTGTTGCAAGAAAATCCTAAATTGGCTCTTTTCAATATTCCACGAGTAGCGGTCGGATTTGATGATGGCGATGTGGTTATGGTGCGATAAATGATTTCACAAAATGTTCAGGTAGCTTGAAATATATTTGTAAACTGAATTGTATTCGCTGGACGCGTAGTCCTTTCACAAATTAAAAAACAATCCACACCAAAAGAGTAGGGTGTATTTATATGGCTAATTTTGTAAAAACCTTTCTGCTTGGCGAACTCGTCAAAGGCATGGGCGTAACGCTCAAAAACTTTTTCGCGCGCAAAGACACAATTTATTTCCCCGAAGAAAAAACGCCGCAATCCGTGCGCTTTCGCGGCTTGCACGCGCAACGCCGCTATCCCAACGGCGAAGAACGCTGCATCGCCTGCAAACTCTGCGAAGCGGTTTGCCCAGCGATGGCGATTAACATCGAATCCGAAGAGCGTGCAGACGGCACGCGCCGCACCACGCGCTACGATATTGACCTGACCAAATGCATATTCTGCGGATTTTGCGAAGAAGCCTGCCCTGTGGATGCGATTGTGGAAACCCACATCTTTGAATACCACGGCGAAAAACAGGGCGATTTGCACATGACCAAACCGATTCTGCTGGCGATTGGCGACAAATACGAAGCAGAAATCGCCAAACGTAAAGCGGCGGATGCGCCATACCGTTAATTGAAAAGGGGTAAATGATGAAATACGGATTCATGATTTTGCTTGCATTGGTTTCGGCTTGTTCGAGTGCGGCTCCTGTACAAAATGAAAATCAAGCGATTGATTTGGTAAGTCAATCCATTGAACGAAACCAACTGACTGCATTGAAAACAGAATGTTTGATGTTTGTTGTGGAAAACAAACCGACATTTTATGAAGTTGAGGTGCATGAAAAACACAATCAGCAATGCGGCGGCGACCCTGCTACCGCGCCCAGATTGTTTGGCTATCGGGTAGATAAACAAACGGGCAGCCTGAAAACCGATGAACCTGTGTCAAATGGGCAATATAGAAATATAAATTAAAAATTTATGTCTGTTGAATGACAAATGAAGCCTAGATTAAAGGTATAAATCATGACTTTCCAACTCGTTTTATTTTATCTGTTTGCTGCGATTATTTTGTATGGCGCATTGCAAACGGTTACCGCGAAAAACCCTGTTCATGCCACTTTGCATTTGGTGCTGACCTTTTGCGTGTCGGCGATGATGTGGCTGTTGATGCAAGCGGAATTTTTGGGTATTACCTTGGTGGTGGTGTATGTTGGCGCGGTAATGGTGTTGTTTTTGTTCGTGATTATGATGCTGAACATTGACATTGAAGAAATGCGTAAAGGCTTTTGGCGGCACGCGCCTGCGGCGATGACGGTGGGCATATTGATGGCGGCGTTGCTGATTGCGATTTTTGTTGCGCCCGATACCAACTTGTCGGTATTGAACAAAGAAATCAATATTGCGGCAGATTACAGCAATGTACATGATTTGGGTATGCAGCTTTACACGACTTATTTGCTGCAATTTGAATTTGCGGCGGTGTTACTTGTACTCGGTATGGTGGCGGCGATTGCGTTGGTGCATCGCAAATCTGCCAATCCGAAATACATCAATCCTGCCGACCAAGTGAAAGTGAACGCGGCAGAAGGTCGCTTGCGTATGGTGAAAATGGCGGCAGAAGTGCAAAAGCCCAAAGCCACGCAGCCTGAAACCACAGAAGAGAGCCAATCATGATTACGATTACACATTATTTGGTACTTGCCGCACTTTTGTTTGGCATCAGCGCGATGGGCATTTATATGAATCGCAAAAACGTATTGGTGCTGCTGATGTCTATTGAGCTGATGCTGCTGGCGGTGAATTTTAACTTTATCGCCTTTTCGCAATACTTGGGCGACACGGCAGGGCAGATTTTCGTGTTTTTTCGTGCTGACCGTTGCCGCAGCCGAAAGTGCGATTGGCTTGGCAATTATGGTGCTGGTGTACCGCAACCGAAAAACAATAGATATTGCGGACTTGGATAGTTTGAAAGGGTAAGCTGTTTGAAAGATTTTCAGGCTGCCTGAAAATAGAAAATCCGTTTGTTGTCTTAATTTCAAATAGTTAAGTGGAAAATATGAAATCCATTGACGAACAGAGTTTACAAAATGCCTATCGTTTGTTTGAAACGGGCGATATTGCACAAATGGAAGTTGGGACAACACGCGGTTTGCAACAAATTCACGCGTATTTGTTTGGCGGACTGTATGATTTTGCTGGCGAAATCCGCGAATTGAATATTTCCAAAGGCAATTTTCGTTTTGCCCATGCGCTGTATTTAAAAGAGGCTTTGGCAAAAATTGAACAAATGTCCGAAACCACATTTGAACAAATTATTGAAAAATATGTAGAAATGAATGTGGCGCACCATTTTTTAGAGGGCAATGGCAGAAGTATGCGAATTTGACTGGATATGATGTTGAAAAAAAATCTGCGCCAAGTCGTGAATTGGCAAAATGTGGATAAAACCCGTTATTTGCAAGCAATGGAACGCAGTCCCGTCAATGATTTGGAACTACGCATTTTATTGCAAAATCATTTAACCGATGATGTGGATAACCGTGAAATTATTTTTAAAGGGATTGAACAATCCTATTATTATGAAGGTTATGAAAAGAATTGAGTTTCAGGCAGCCTGAAAATTGAAGATTGAAAGAATTTGACCAATGAATTTAACATTTCAAGCATTATCACACAGTCAAAATTTAGTTGCACCGTCCGTTATGGCTTTATGTGAAAAACAACCTGAAATTGCGAAACATATTCAAGTGGCACAAATCAATCCCGATTATGCGGACGGA
>JBHARQ010000068.1:0-6235 GCA_041831015.1 Simonsiella sp.
AAGTGTGTTGAAATTTTGTTGCAGGATGCGAGTCAAAATGTGGGTTGAAAGGTGAAGGAACGCGGCGTCTTGCCGCCGCACCCACGCTTTTTGGGTGGTGGTGCGGCGGCAAGACGCGCGTTCTGGCGTTAGGCTTTCACGTCCCATAGGTTTTGGACGCATTCGCACAGCATTTTTAAAATGGGGTCTTCGCCAAATTCATCTAAATAGATAAATTGGAGTGGCAGGGATTGTTCAAATTGGTCAATGATGGCAATGGGTTTGCCTTGTTGTTGTGCGGCGAGCGCGGCGTGTTTTGGCACAATCGCTAAACCAACACCCGATGCACACAAATCAATAATGGTTTGTGGATAATCGCAAATAATTTGTTTTTTCGGGCTTAATTTGTGGCGATGCCAGAATTGTTGTAAATTTTTGTGGCTGCCTGAAATGCTGGACATTTCAATCCAAGTAAATTCATTGAGGCTTTTGGGCAAACCGCGCAGCAGTCGGCTTTCATCTTGCGCGGGGCAAATGAGGGAGTAGGCAATGTGTTCTAAAAACACGGTTTGAATGGTGCGTTGGCTAATCGCGCCAAGGAAAAAGCCGCCGTGCAGTTGTTTGTTTAATAGGCGTGTGAAAATTTCGCCGCTCATGCCATATTGTATATGCAGTTGAATATCGGGATATTTCAACATGATGCAGTTGGTCAATTCGGTTACTTTGTCGCCTGAAATGGGGTGGATTAAACCGAGTTGTGCGCTTTTGACATACTGCTCTGACAGGGTTTCGGCAAATTTTTCTAAACGGTGTTTGTGTTGTAATAATGCCTCAGCTTCGGGCAGCAACACTTCGCCTGCGCGTGTCAATTCCATGCCACTGTTGTGGCGAATAAAGAGGGGCGTGCCGATATGCGCCTCTAATGCTTTGACCTGCGCCGACACGGCAGGTTGTGATAAGCACAGTTTATCTGCCGCTTGCGTCAAATTTTTGATGTGAGCAACGGCAATGAAGGCTTTGAGTTGAGTCATGTCCATAGGTCAATTTCCGTGTTTTTCTTATGTTATCATTGTAAACGTGTTTTCAGGCTGCCTGTAAAGATTTTTTTCAATGAAATCAATTTGCATTATACGCTTAATTATGTGTGCTAATGATGTCCATCATAAAAAATGATATTTCTATTTTAACATCAATTTACAGTTTAATTTTAAAATTAAATCAATAATTTAATATCTTGAAATCAGCAAAACCAATTCGCGTGATTTGAAAACGCGATTAGGCGGAGCTGATTTTTTCACGTTTAATGCGCTTATCCATTTCGTCAATTTTCGCGAGGAGAATGCAAAATGAGCAAAGAACAAGAATTAGCCAAACACGTTTTGGCACACCCCAAATTTAAAGCCATGGAAAAGCAAAAATCCATTCTAGGTTGGTCGTTTTCAGCTGTGATGTTTTTTGTTTATGTGGCGTTTATTTGGACAATCGGTACAAATCCACAGGCGTTGGGCGCAAAAGTTCACGCAGGCAGTATTATGACGGTGGGGATTTATGCTGGGGTTGCGATGATTATTTTTGCTTTTTTCATCACACTGGTTTATGTGTGGCTGGCAAACGGCAAATATGAAGACATGACCCAAGAAGTCGTAAAAGAAGTCATGGGAGATAAAAAATGAAAAAATATTTATTTGGCGCAATGAGTTTGCTGCTTTCAGGCAGCCTGTATGCCGACGCTTTAACGGGTGATGTGCAAAAGCAAGCCACCAACTGGACTGCCATCATCATGTTCTTTATTTTTGTGGGCGCGACTTTGTACATTACCAAATGGGCTGCCAAACAAAATAAATCAGCAAAAGATTTCTACACAGGCGGTGGCGGTATTTCGGGTTTCCAAAATGGTTTGGCGATTGCAGGCGACTATATGTCGGCAGCGTCATTTTTGGGGATTTCGGCAATGGTATTTACCACAGGCTATGATGGTTTGATTTATTCAACAGGTTTCTTGGTAGGTTGGCCAATCGTATTGTTTTTGGTGGCGGAGCGTTTGCGTAACTTGGGTAAATTCACGTTTTCGGACGTAGCGGCTTACCGTTTGGCACAAAAACCTGTTCGTTTGTTTGCGGCTGGTGGTGCGTTGGTGGTGGTGTTGCTGTATTTGATTGCACAAGTGGTGGGCGCAGGTAAATTGATTCAACTGCTGTTTGGCATGAGCTACTTGTCTGCCGTGATTTTGGTGGGCGCGTTGATGGTGGCGTATGTGATGTTTGGCGGTATGTTGGCAACCACTTGGGTGCAAATGATTAAAGCGGTATTGCTGTTGGGTGGTGCGACATTTATGTCTATCATGGTATTGAAACACACAGGTTTCAGCTTTGAAGGCATGTTCCAAGCAGCTGTAGATACGCATGAAAAAGGCGAAGCCATTCTTGCCCCTGGTGGTTTGGTAAAAAATCCGATTGATGCGTTGTCTTTGGGTTTGGCATTGATGTTTGGTACGGCTGGTTTGCCACATATTTTGATGCGTTTCTTTACCGTACCCGATGCTCGTGAAGCGCGTAAATCAGTAGTGGTGGCAACAGGTTTTATTGGCTATTTCTACTTACTGACTTTTGTGATTGGTTTTGGCGCGATTATTTTCTTGACCAAAAACCCAGAATTTTTCAACGCAGTAACCAAAGAAGGCAAAACCGTTTACGAAATGATTGGCGGCACCAATATGGCTGCGGTTCACTTGTCCAAAGCGGTGGGTGGTAACTTGTTGTTAGGCTTTATTTCTGCGGTTGCATTTGCCACGATTTTGGCGGTGGTAGCAGGTTTGACCTTATCGGGCGCGTCTGCGGTGAGCCACGACATCTACTCATCAGTCATTCGCAAAGGTCAAGCGACACAAGAAGAAGAAATGCGTGTTTCTAAAATCGCTACTTTGGCTTTGGGTGTATTGTCTATCATCTTGGGTTTGGCATTTGAATATCAAAACGTGGCATTTATGGTGGGCTTGGCGTTTGCAGTAGCGGCTTCGGCAAACTTCCCTGTATTGATGTTGAGTATGTTCTGGAAAGGCTTGACCACTCGTGGCGCAGTAGCAGGTGGTTTGGCAGGTTTGATTGGCGCGTTTGTATTGATTATCTTGGGCCCAAGCGTGTGGGTAAGCGTATTGCACAACAAAGCCCCGATTTTCCCATACGGCAACCCTGCAATTTTCACCATTCCATTGGCGTTTATCGTATCTTGGATTGTGTCGATTACCGACAAATCAGAACAAGCGAAATTGGATAAAGCAGGCTTTGATGCGCAATATGTTCGCTCTATGACGGGCATTGGTGCAGCAGAAGCATCTGACCACTAATTTTATCGCAACACAATTTCAGGCTGCCTGAATGAGATTTCCCAATCCATTCAGGCAGCCTGAACATTTATGTGAAGTTTGACGGGAACGCGGCGTCTTCCCGCCGCACCCACGCTTTTAGGTTGGTGACGCGGAACGGTGCGTTCTTCGTAGATACGGTCGGTCGGATGCTTGAATCCGACATTTTCGTGTAAAATCAAAAAATTGTCGGATACAAATATCCGACCTATTTTCTATTTTTATCTTGAACAACAATGAACAAGGGTATGATGATGATAAAAAAATTTTTGATGCTTTTGCTCTCCATCGCGGCTTTGACCGCTTGTGGCGACAAACCAACCAAATGGACAGAAGAAGTATTACTCAGCGATAACAGCGTGGTTTTGGTGGAACGAGAGGTTCAAGGTCACTGGAATATTCAAGCTGGATATTCTGATTTTAAACGTAGCCTAGAAGTCTTTAAAATTGCCAATACTGAATTACCACAATGGGTTGAAAAGTGGAAGCCATTGATTTTAGATAAAAATAAACAGGGTAGATGGTATTTAATCGTTACACCAGCTTATTGCTATGACTGGAATAGTAAATTCCCATATAGGCAATATGAATTAATTGATAACAAGTGGCAACAGGTTGAATTCGACCCTGTTTTAAATCCAAATGGACGAAAAGCCAATTTAGTCTGGTCAATTAAAATAGGTAAAATGCCTTCTTTAATTAAATTATCAGAAAAACCTTTTAATGATGCAAACTCAGTAATGATTCCTCGTCAATATAAAGAAATTGCTATGGACGTAACAGTCAGTTGTGGTTTGTATTGCTGGAGGGAGAACTCAACGACTTATTGTGGTGCAGAGGATTTTTGTCGCGTACCCAACAATAAGCCTTTACAGCAATGTATTGATTATGAAAAGGAAGTAATGGAAAAATGTAAAAAACCAAACCATTACAATGACCTTTCTTGTCGAAGATTATTCCAAGAAAAACCAAATTTAAGTCCTTATCAAATGAAAAAGATGCGTGAGCAATCAGTCCCTGCTCAATCGCAATGAATTTGGCAAAGGTTTCAGCCTGTTTTTCAGTACACGATAAAAATGGAGCGGCGACGGCTCGTCGCCATTTTTCCAATATCCCATCCATTTCATTTTGATGAAATTCAATCGCTGGCGACGAGCCGTCCCCGCTCCATTTTTTGCTGTTGTACTGTTTCAGGCTGCCTGTCATCGTGGGCAAAGCCCACGCTACATTTTAAGCGACGAAGAACACACCGTTCCGTGCCACCAGCCTAAAAGCGTGGTGCGCGGCAAGACGCGCGTTCATCGCAAAAATTCAGGCAACCTGAAAATAGAACTCGCTAGACGCGTAGTCCCTTTTCAGGCTGCCTGAATTTTTCAAAATATCAATTATTTCGCTAATTTCTCTTTGCGTTCCGCCAACCAATGTTCCAAATAATGAATGCTCACGCCACCGTGAATAAAGCCTTCATCGCGGAACAAATCGCGGTGCAACGGTGCATTGGTTTTAATGCCCGTAATCGCCAATTCGTCCAACGCCACGCGCATTTTGGCAACGGCTTGGTTGCGGTCTTTGCCGTGTACGCAAATTTTGCCAATCAAGCTGTCGTAGTTCGGTGGAATGCGGTAGCCTTGATAAATGTGGCTGTCCACGCGCACACCAAATCCCCCAGGTAAATGGCACGATTCAATCGTCCCAGGGCTGGGGATAAAATTGTACGGGTCTTCGGCATTGATGCGGCATTCAAAGGCATGACCTTCCAACACAATATCGTCTTGCGTGTATTGCAACGGCAGACCTGCCGCCACGCGCAACTGTTCTTGCACGATGTCCACGCCTGTAACCAATTCGGTAATCGGGTGTTCCACTTGAACGCGCGTATTCATTTCAATAAAGAAAAATTCGCCATCTTCATACAAAAATTCAAATGTACCCGCGCCGCGATAACCAATGCGTTTACACGCTTCCACGCACGATTCGCCAATTTTGCGGCGCTCTTCGGGCGTGATGAATGGGGCTGGGGCTTCTTCAATGATTTTTTGATGACGGCGTTGCATAGAACAATCGCGTTCGCCCAAATAAATCGCGTTGCCGTGTTCGTCTGCCAACACTTGAATTTCAATGTGGCGCGGACGTTGCAAAAAGCGTTCCATGTAAACCATGGGGTTGCCAAATGCGGCTTCGGCTTCGGCTTTGGTCATTTCTACGGCTTTGAGCAAATCTTCTTTTTTCTCCACCACGCGCATACCGCGACCACCGCCACCGCCAGACGCTTTGATAATCACAGGGAAACCGACTTTGTCGGCAATTTTCAAAATTTCATCGGGATTGTCGGGCAACGCACCGTCAGAGCCTGGAACGCAAGGCACGCCAGCCGCAATCATCGCGTGTTTGGCGGAAACTTTGTCGCCCATCAAGCGAATGGTGTCGGCGCGTGGGCCAATAAATACGAAACCTGAATTTTCTACTTGTTCGGCAAAATTCGCGTTTTCTGCTAAAAAGCCATAACCGGGGTGAATACCGTCCGCGCCTGTTACTTCGGCAGCCGCGATTAAAGACGGAATGTACAAATAACTTTGTGGCGATGGCGCAGGACCAATACACACGCTTTCGTCCGCCAATTTGACGTGCAAGCTGTCGCGGTCGGCTTCGGAATGCACCGCCACCGTTGCAATGCCCATTTCGCGACACGCGCGTAAGACACGCAAGGCAATTTCGCCACGATTGGCAATTAACACTTTATTTAACATGGTGTTTTTCCTAAATTTTCACTTTTTCTAACAAAATGAATTTGTTAGTTGAGCTGTAAAGTATGAAATACTTGCTTTGCTGCATCTTCTACTAATTTATTGTTGAATTTGGCTTCTTCGGTAAATTGCGTACTCATGATTGCCATCA
>JBHARQ010000069.1:0-5379 GCA_041831015.1 Simonsiella sp.
TGATGGGTGCTTATCTGTTCTCTGAGCTACGAAACGGGCTTTAAACTTTGCACATGGTCGGATACGAGATACAGATAAGCTGTTTCATTGCTATGATACTCGATTTTGAATATACAAGGTCGGATACTTGTATCCGACAAGCCAATGATTTAACAAGAAAATATTGGATTCAAGCATCCGCCCGACCGTTCTATGAAAAACGCGCCGTGCCGCGCCACCACCCAAAAGCGTGGGTGCGGCGGCAAGACACCGCGTTCTCGGTTATTTATCTGGGATTTTGTTTTTGAAATGAAATGGTTGGCTTGAATGGCTGTCCGTTTGGATTTCAGGCTGCCTGAAAATGTTAAAATTCTGAATTATTCTTTTTTTTGTTATTCAATTAATATGTCTCGTATTCATGCTCTCCCCGACCATCTGATTAATCAAATTGCTGCTGGCGAAGTGGTCGAACGCCCTGCTAATGCGCTCAAGGAAATTGTTGAAAATAGTTTGGATGCTGGTGCGACTGAAGTGGTCATTGAGTTGGCGGGCGGTGGCATTAAGTTGATTCGTGTGAGTGATAATGGCAGTGGGATGGTGGCTGATGATTTGCCGTTGGCGCTCTCGCGTCATGCAACGAGTAAAATCAGTCAGTTGTCGGATTTGGAACAGGTGCGTAGTATGGGGTTTCGTGGCGAGGGTTTGGCGAGTATTGCGTCTGTGTCGCGTTTGACTTTGACCAGTCGTACGGCGGAACAGGCTCATGCGGCGGAGATTCGGGCGGAAGATGGGGTGTTGAGCGCGGTGGGCGCGGCGGCGCATCCTGTGGGCACAACGGTGCAGGTGTCGGAATTGTTTTTTAATACGCCTGCGCGGCGCAAGTTTTTGAAATCGGAAAGTACGGAATACGCGCATTGTGCGACGATGTTGCAGCGTTTGGCGTTGGCGCATCCGCAGGTGGCGTTTTCGTTGAAGCATAATGGGAAGGTGGTGTTTGATTATCCGATTCAGTCGTTGGTGGAGCGGGTAGGGGAGATTATGGGGGCGGAATTTCAGGCTGCTTGTTTGGCGGTGGACAGTGGGGAAAATGTGTTGCGCGTACATGGTTTTGTGTCCAAGCCCACGTTTGCAAAGGGAAAATCGGATACGCAGTTTTGTTTTGTGAATCAGCGTTTTGTGCGCGATAAGGTGATATTGCATGCGGTGAAACAGGCGTATCGTGATGTGTTGCATCAGCAAATTACGCCAGCGTTTGTGTTGTTTTTGGAATTGCCGCCTGAATGGGTGGATGTGAATGTGCATCCTACTAAAACGGAAATTCGTTTCCGCGATAGTCAGGCGGTGCATCAGGTGGTGTTTCATGCGGTGAATAAGGTGTTGGCAGAGACTCGCGCGGATATGACCGACAGCGTGAGCAATGCAGGCGAAATTTTGCAGGAACGGTTGGGTAATGTGGCGAATGCGGCAACCCATGATAATCAATCAAACCATGATGGGATTCAGCCAACGGATTTACCCGATTGGTCAAATCGGAATGTGTCGCGCGAACCAACGGTTTCAGGCAGCCTGAAAGTTGCACCCGTGAATTATTCGGCGTTTCGTGCGCCACAACAGGGGCGGTTGTCGTTGCGCGAGCGACAAGCGGCGATGAATACTTACGCTGAATTGTATCGTGCTGATGACGATGAGTTGGCAACTTGGGAACAAGCGCGGCTGCCTGAAACAACCACGCCTCAAATTACCCAACCATCTGAACCATCAGAGGATTATCCATTGGGTTTTGCGTTGGCGCAATTATTGGGGATTTATATTTTGGCGCAAACGGCAGATGGTTTGATTTTGGTGGATATGCACGCGGCGGCAGAACGGGTGAATTATGAAAAAATGAAAGCGGCGAAAATTTCAGGCAGCCTGCAATCGCAAATGTTATTGATACCGCTCACCTTTTCTGCCACTTTTGAAGAATGCGCTACGTTGGCTGACCATGCGGATACCTTGCGTGAATATGGTTTGCAATTAGCGGATTTGGGCGATGGCAAAATCGCCATTCGTGCCGTGCCAGCGATGTTGAGTCAGGCAAATGCGGTGGATTTGGCGCGAGACGTATTACGCGAATTAGCCAGCGTGGGTAGTTCGCAATTAATTGAAAATATTGAAAATCAGATGCTTTCCACCATGGCGTGTCATGGCTCGGTACGCGCAGGACGACAACTCACGCTGCCTGAAATGAACGCCTTATTACGCGATATGGAAGCCACACCGCGCAGCAATCAATGCAATCACGGGCGACCCACTTGGGTGAAAATCGGTTTGGCGGATTTGGACGCGCTGTTTTTGCGTGGGCAATGAGTGTTCAGACTGCCTGTTTTTGCGTAAAATAAGCGCGTGTTGGCATTTTGGATAACGAAATGTTACCAATCATAATATATTTTTAATAAAAATCAAGGAACCATTATGTTGTGGAACAAAACCATTTTGGCTTTAGTGTTGAGCAGCGCGTGGCTGGCTCATGCCGATATCGTTGCAACGACTAATCAAGTGATTGAAAAAACACAAAAAGCGGAAAAACCATTACCTAATTTCAAAAAAATAACGGAAAAAGCTGAAAAAACAGCCGAAAAAGCAGCGAAAAAAAGCGCGGAATCATCGGCTGAAAAAAGCAGCAAAAAAGTAACTGAAAAATCAGTTAAATCCACTGCTGAAAAAACGGTTGAAAAATCTGTTGAGAAACCCGTTGAAAAGACAGCCAAATCAGCCAAACCTGCAACGGAAAAAGCCAGCAATACGGCGACAGAACATGATTCCGTGTATCGCTTGAATTTTGCCAGCCCCAGCAAAAATATTGTGTGCGGTGGCGATGTGTTGCCTGCATACGGCGGCGCAAAAGGCGTGTCTTGCTATGTTGTGCAAATGGATAACAAGCCTTTGATTGCCAAACCTAAATCATGTGATGGCAGATGGGGCAATGTGTTTGAATTGGGCAAATCCAGTCAAGCCAATTTGGGTTGTTATACCGATACGCCTTATTCACAAAATCCACGCATTTTGTCATACGGTAAAACCATTCGTGGCGATGGTTGGTATTGCACCAGCTTATCGACTGGTATGAAATGCGTGAATGATCAAAAACATGGCTTTGAAATTGGTCGTAAACAACAAGTTCTTTTTTAATTGAAACATTTTTTCAGGCAGCCTGAAAGTTAAACCAACATGTCCGAACACACCTCATCTTCATCTCAAAAAATCCCATTAATTCGCCGCCCGTGGTTTGCGTTTATCAGCTCCATGCGGTTTGCGGTGGCATTGCTGACCATTTTGGGGATTGCCTCTATTATTGGCACGGTATTGCAACAAAATCAGCCATCACAAAATTATGTGGTGAAATTTGGCTCATTTTGGGCAGAAATTTTCCATTTTTTGGGTTTGTTTGATGTGTATGCGTCATCGTGGTTTGTGGTGATTATGATTTTTTTGGTGTTGTCCACAGGCTTGTGTGTGTGGCGCAACACGCCGCAATATTTGCGTGATATGAAATCATTTCGTCTCAACGCTACCGCCAAATCGTTGGCGCACATGAAACACACCGCCACCCTTTCAGGCAGCCTGAAAGCTGAAATTGCCCAACAATATCTCACTGCCCAAGGTTTCCAAACCAAATCGGAAACCCGCGAAGACGGCAGCATCATCATTGCCGCCAAAAAAGGGGCGATGAATAAATGGGGTTATATTTTGGCGCATTTGGCGTTGATTGTGATTTGCTTGGGTGGCTTGATTGACAGTAATTTGTTTTTGAAAATCGGCATGTTGGTGGGCAAAATTCAGCCCGACACCACCAGCGTCTATGCGCGTGATTTCAAACCTGAAAGCACATTAAGCGAAAATAACCTGTCGTTTCGCGGTAATGCTGAAGTGGTGGAAGGTCAAACCATTAACCAAACTTTTTTAAATGCAGACAAAGGCTTATTATTACAAAAGCTCCCATTCAGCATTCATCTGAAAAAATTTCATGTGGATTTTTACGATTCGGGAATGCCCAAAGATTTCGCCAGCGACATTGTCGTAACCGACTCCAAAACAGGCAAAGTGATTGAACAAACCATTCGCGTGAACCATCCTTTGACCGTCAATGGCGTAACCATTTACCAATCCAGCTACGGCGATGGCGGCTCTGATGTGGCATTTAAAAGCTGGAATTTGCGCGGCGTGGGCAAAGCGGCAGATTTAAAAGCCGTCTCACAACGTCAATTCCCATTGGATTTGGGGCAAGCTGGCAATTACAAACTGGAATTGGGCGAATTGCGCGTGTATAACGTAGAAGATTTACGCGACCACGACACCCAAACCACCAACAAATTACACGAAATCCGCAGCGTCAATCCCGAAAAACAATTCAAAAATGTCGGGCCCACCATCACCTACAAATTGCGTGATGCCGCAGGTCAAGCACATGAATATGTCAATTACATGCTGCCGTTACAACGAGAAGGCTCACACTTCTTTGCCACAGGCGAACGTGCCACAGCGAATGAACCTTACCGTTGGCTCATGATTCCTGCCGACCACAACGGCAAAATAGACAGCTTTATGGCATGGCGCGAAGTGCTGCTGCTGCCTGAAAAACGTGCCCAAGTGGTTGAAAAAGCCATTTTAAACGTAGATGAAAACGTCCGCCCCCAATTCAAACTGGCGGTAGAAAACCTATTGCGCCAATTCAGCGAAGGCGGCTATATTGCCATCAACGAACACATCCAAAAAACCGTACCCGCAGCCGAACAAACCAAAACAGGCGAATTCATGTACCAAATCCTGTACGGCGCGATGAACATTGCCTTGGACGAAGCCCTCAAAACAGCAATGCTGCCTGAAATGCCTGCTGGCGAATTACGCAACAAATTCATTCTCAACAGCATGGACGGCTACACCGCCATGACACGCTTTTCTGCGCCCGTGTTGCTGCAACTGAATGGCTTTAAACAAGTGAATATGTCGGGTTTACAAATGACCAAATCCCCAGGTGCGAGCTTGGTTTATCTGGGTTCACTGTTTTTAGTGTTGGGTGTTATGTTTATGTTTTATGTGCGCGAAAAACGCGCGTGGTTGCTACTGGAGCCATCAGGCGAAGTTCGTTTTGCCATGTCCTCCAACCGCCACGAACGCGATTTAATCAAAGAATTCCCCAATCGCGTGAACCATTTAGAAACATTGGTCAAAGATTTGGGCGACCAAAAACCATCACATTAGCCCCTAAACACCAAAGCAGAAACCTTTGCAAAACACCCAATCTCAACTGTAGCCGAAATTTTCCAAAAAATTTCGGCTAATTTTTCAAATTTAGGCAAATATCAACGATAATAGCCAGCAAATGCCCATATTTTGGGGCATTTACCGCCCTTTCAGGCA
>JBHARQ010000070.1:0-11974 GCA_041831015.1 Simonsiella sp.
GGGCAGACCTGCCAAGTTCTTATTTTGTCGTAGGGGCGGATTTCATATCCGCCCTTTGTGAAGCATTGTAGGTCGGGCATTGATGCCCGACATGATTCGATTTGCGGTGTTTTGTCGGGCATAAATGCCCGACCTACGATATGCCAATTTTAGAACTTGGCAAGTCTGCGCTTTAGGTGGGTGGCACGAAACGATTAGCGTTTAAAATGCCACCGCCCTATTTCCCTTATTTTTTAGGCGCAGGTTTAGCGGCTTTCATTTGGTCTTTCACCGCCCCTTTTTCCACTTTAACCACTTTCATATCAAACACCAATACCGAATTGGCAGGGATTTTAGGTGTAGGCGACATTGGACCGTATGCCAATTTAGCTGGAACATACAATGTATATTCGCCGCCCTCTTTCATTAATTGCAAGCCTTCTGTCCAACCTGGAATCACGCTGTTACCAGTCAAGGCTACGGCAAATGGTTCGCCGCCGTGTGCTTTGGTGCTGTCAAATTCCGTGCCGTCAATTAATTTACCTGTGTATTCAACCATCACGCCATCGCCCAATGCTGGGGTTGCGCCAGTCCCTTCTTTATTGACTTTGTATTGCAAACCTGATGCGGTGGTTTTCACACCTTCTTTGGTTTTGTTGTCAGCCAAGAATTTGTCGCCAGCTGCTTGGGCTTCTTCCGCTTTTTTCTTCGCGTTGGCGGTCATGTTTTCCATGAATGTTTTCATGGCTTCTTCGCTTTGCGCGTCGGTTAATTTGCTGGGTTTGCCTTCCAATTTATCTTGGATGGATTCTGCCAAAATTTTAGCGTCAATTTCGCCGCCATTTTTTTTCAATTCAGACAGTTGCTCGCCCATTTGCTGACCAATAACATAGCTCACTTGTTTGGCATTGGTTTCCAAACCAGCAGGTACGGCACCCGATGCTGCTGCCGCGCCTGATGCTGCACCGCCTGCTGCGGTAGGTTGTTGGCAAGCGGTTAATGCCAATACGCTGCTTGCTAAAAGTGTTAATGTCCATGTTTTCATAATGTATTTTCCTATTGGTGTTAAATTATAAAATGTCAATTCTGCATTTTCAGGCTGCCTGAAAATGAGAGAAAATGAATTCGCATTATAACTAAATTTCACGCATTTGTTAGTGCTATAATGCGTTTTTTATTGATTTGATGAGATGAATATGTTTCCCAAAAAAAAGAAACCCGTCGCGCCCGTAGAGCCTGTTGCGATTGAAGTGCCTGTGCCGCCTATTTTTGCGGCAGCTCGTGGTCATTTGCATACCGTGCGTGATTTTTTGCGTTTTGCGGTGAGCCGTTTTAATGAGGCGGAATTGTTTTTTGGACATGGCAGTGATAATGCATATGATGAGGCAGCGTATTTGATTTTACACACCTTACATTTGCCATTAGACACCCTTGAACCGTATTTAGACGCCAACTTGCTGCCTGAAGAACAAGAGCATTTGTTGGATTTGATTGAACGCCGTGTGGTGGAACGCATTCCCGTTGCCTATTTGACACAACACGCGATGCAAGGCGAATTTGAATTTTATGTTGATGACCGTGTGATTGTGCCACGTTCATTTATTTATGAGCTGTTGGGCGAGCCATTGCGTCCGTGGATTGAGTATGATGAATTGGTGCATCATGCTTTGGATTTATGTACGGGCAGCGGCACATTAGCCATTCAAATGGCGCATCATTATCCTGACGCGCAAATTGATGCGGTGGATATTAGTTTAGATGCGCTGGAAGTGGCGGCGATTAATATTGAAGATTATGATTTGGGCGAACGCATTCATTTGATTCATACCAATTTATTTGAAGGTATTGAAAATAAATATGATTTGATTGTGTCCAATCCGCCGTATGTGGACGCGGAATCGGTGTCTTTATTGCCCGATGAGTATTTGCATGAACCTGAATTGGCGTTGGGTAGTGGCGAAGATGGTTTGGATGCCACACGCGAAATCATCAAACATGCGGCGCAATTTTTGAATCCAAACGGTGTGTTGTTGGTGGAAATTGGGCATAATCGTGAAGTGTTGGAACGTGCGTATCCGAATTTGGATTTTATTTGGTTGGATACGAGTGGTGGCGATGGCTTTGTGTTCTTGCTCACGCGCGAACAGTTGGTGGCGGCGTTCCCTGAAGAAAATTTAGATGTCAATTAATTTGTAGGGGCAGATTTTATATCTGCCCTTTTTTCTACCAACTTTTCAATATACGACATTTTTTTTAATGCTGCCAGAAACCTGCCCCCTCTCCCGCTGGCGGGGGAGGGTTGGGGTGGGGGTACGAGTGTTGAGTTGCCCGAATTGAAATGGGTGGCAACCTGAAAGCCACCCCCACCCTAGCCCTCCCAGACCTGCCAAGTTCTTATCTTGTCGTAGGGGCGGATTTCATATCCGCCCTTTGTGAAGTACAGCAATCCAAGTTTGTGGATAGGGCAGATATGAAATCTGCCCCTACAAAATGGAGAACTTGGCAAGTCTGCCCTAGCCCTCCCCCGCCAGCGGGAGAGGGAATAGCCTTGTATCCGACATTTTCGTCAAATCAACAGATTATGTCGGATACAAGTATCTGACCTACCATTCTATGGAAAACGCACCATTCCGCGCCACCAGCCTAAAAGCGTGGGTGCGGCGGCAAGACGCCGCGTTCTGGCGCATTACAGGAATGCTTGTTCAAATGGCTGTACTTCAACGGTTTCGCCAGCCGCTAAATTGGCTGATTCTAATGGCAGCAGTAAGTAGGCATTCGCTTGGCTGATGCCTAAAATGCGATGGGAATCTTGTGAGCCACACGGCGCAACCGTCCATGAACCATCGTGTTGGCGAGTGATGGTGGCGCGTTGAATGTCCATGCGTCCTGCTGATTTTTTGACTGGCGCGGTTAATGTGGCTGGGAAACGCAAGGGTTGCGGCACGTCTTTTGCGCCGCACAGTTGCCATAATGCGGATTTGACAAACATATCAAATCCGACAAATCCTGAAATGGGATTGCCTGGTAATCCGAAATACCAAGCATTGAGTAATTGTCCAAATACAAATGGTTTCCCTGGTTTCATCGCCACTTTGTAATGGTGAATGGTGCCTAGACGTTCTACCGCCTCACGCAGGTAATCGTAATCGCCCACCGAGACGCCGCCTGATGTCAGCACCACATCGGCGGTTTGTGCGGCATCGGTTAAAACGCGCATGACGCTTTCTAAATCATCTTCTACTTTTTTCAAATCAATGATTTCAACGGGTAAGTTGGTTAATTTTGCCATCAGTAAGTGGCGGTTGCTGTCGTAAATTTGGCTGCTGCCTGAAAGTAGTTGCGATGGCTCCACCAATTCATCGCCTGTAGATAACACCGCCACCCGAATTTTGCGATACACCAACACTTCGCCATAGCCCAACGCCGCCAACAGCAACACATCAGCATCGCGCACAATCCGACCTTGCGACAAAACGGCGGTGCCTGTTTTCACTTCTTCGCCAGCGTAACGGATATTTTGGGCATCGCCCACATCGTGCAATAACGCCACTTGATCGTCTGCATCAACTTGTGTGTTTTCCTGTATCACAACGGTAGTGCAATCCGCAGGCACGACCGCGCCCGTCATAATCCGCACACATTCCCCCTGCCCCACGCTGCCTGAAAACGGACGCCCAGCCGCCGATTCGCCCACACATTTCAACACCGTTCCAGCCGCCGCATTATGCGCCAACGCGTAGCCGTCCATTGCCGACACATTCGCATTGGGAACGTCCATTGCCGACACCACGTCTTGCGCCAACACGCGCCCTGCTGCTTGTGCAATGGCAACCGTTTCCGTTTCAGGCAGCCTGAAATGCGCCGCGATTTGATTGAACATTAAATTTTGCAATTCTGCCACTGTGGTTAAAGCCATTTCATTATCCTTTGAGTATTGAAAAAACATGGGCGCGATTATCAACGAATTAACCCAAAATAACAATCCAACAAAATAATTAGAACCGAAATATGCCAGAACGCGGCGTCTTGCCGCCGCACCCACGCTGCGCCCGTTGTGATGGTGGGTGGCACGTTTGATATTCCACGCCCTACTCTTCCAAAACTTGCCAAAACAAAAATTGGATTGTACAATCCAAAAATACAAATAAGCAAATAAAACAACCATGTCCACCATTCCCTACCCCAAAACCGCGCCCACCACCCAAGTTCACCAAGCCCTACAATTTGCCTACGATTTCTTCAATCGCAGCCTATTTGCAGGACAACTGCCACCGTGTCTCATTTCCCTACAGCGCAAAGCCAAAACACAAGGCTACTTCTCATTCCGCCGCTTTATCTCCGAAGATGGGCGATATACCGATGAAATCGCGCTGAATCCTGAATTTTTCGGCGTTTTGCCCGTGTTGGATACTTTAAGTACCCTTGTTCACGAAATGTGCCATTTGTGGCAACAACATTTCGGCAGCCCAGGGCGGCGTGGCTATCACAACAAAGAATGGGCAGATAAAATGGAAGCCATCGGCTTGATGCCGTCCGACACCCACAAACCAGGGGGTAAACGTACAGGCGAACACATGGGCGATTACATATTAGAAGACGGCTTGTTTATGCAAGCCGCCCGAAATTTGCTCAAAACCGAATTTTCTATTCATTGGTATGATGTGTATCCGCCCTATTCCGCGTCATTTGGGCAAGCGGTTACGCATACTTATTTTTTGAATATTGACCAATCGTTGAAACGTCCGCCAGCTTTGTCGGTAGAACGTGGTATGCGCCCGTTGTATCAGGTGCGACCGCATACGCAACAGATTGATATTACAGGCGAACCAACTTTCAGGCTGCCTGAAAATTCAGAAAATGCCCACATCACGCATCACGAATGGGTGTCCACGCTTGACCCAGCCGCGCCGCATCGTTTGCTCGGCGAATACAATCCGACCGCCGCGCCCACCGAAAACCGCAGTAATCGTTTGAAATATCAATGCCCTTGCTGCTTGAATGCAGTGTGGGGAAAACCGAATTTGAATATTATTTGTGGCGATTGTTCGGTGCATTTTGAGGCGGTTTGAGCAAATGGTTTCGTGCCACTGGTTTTAAGCGTGGGTGCGGCGGCAAGACGCCGCGTTCTGGCGAATGAAACGTTATTTATGTGCCAGCCACCATCATATTGCCAATCAAAATGGAACCCATTTTGCCTGCGTTACGGCGCAATGAGTCGTTAGCAATCCCTTGAATATCCAACAACATCTCTTGCAATCGACCTGCAATGGTAATTTCGGAAACGGGATAAGCAATCACGCCATTCTCTACCCAAAATCCCGCCGCGCCACGCGAATAATCGCCTGTCAGCATATTCACGCCTTGCCCCATCAATTCGGTAATCAGTAAACCTGTTCCCATTTGTTTTAATAAATCGGCTTGTGTTTCAACGGTATGATTTAAATGTAAATTATGTGCACCGCCAGCATTGCCTGTGGTTTGCATGCCCAGTTTTCGTGCGCTGTAGCTGCCCAAGAAATAGCCTTGCACCACGCCATTTTCTATCACAAAACGCGGTTGAGTCGCCACACCTTCGCTGTCAAAATAGGTGCTGCCCAAAGTGCGCGGTGTGTGCGGTTCTTCGCGCAAATGGACAAATTCGGGCAGAATTTGCTTACCCAAGCTATTGAGCAAAAAGCTGTTTTCGCGATACAACGCACCACCACTCAAACCACCCACCACATGTCCAATCAGGCTGCCTGAAATTGCCGCGTCCAAAATAATGGGATAATTTCCCGTTTTAATCGGACGCGCTCCCAAACGGCGCACAGTTCGCATGGCTGCCATGCGTCCAATCGTATTGACATCATCTAACTGCTTGTAATCGCAAGAAACATCGTACCAATAATCGCGCTCCATGCCTTGCTCATCTGCCGCCACGACGCTACAAACCAAGCTGTGGCGCGTACCGCGTTGATGCTGCAAAAAGCCATGCGTATTACCATAAACATATTGAAAATGAGATGTTTGTACACTCGTGCCTTCCGAATTATGAACGCGCTTATCAGTAGATAAAGCGGCATTTTCGCAATTTTTTGCTAATTCTATGGCATTTTCGGTAGATAATTGCCATTCGTGATATTTATCCAAATCAGGGCAATTGGTCGCCATCAATTCGGCATCTGCCAAACCTGCAAACGGGTCTTCTGCCGTATAACGCGCAATATCCACCGCCGCTTGAACGGTATCGCGCAAGGCTTGTTCTGAAAAATCGGCGGTACTGGCACGACCTTTGCGCTGCCCCACATAAACGGTTACATCCAGCGATTTGTCTTGCTGAAATTCAATTTGTTCAATTTCTTGCAAGCGAATTTGGACGCCTTGCCCTAAAGATTCGCTCACATCGGTTTCGGCGGCGGTCGCGCCCAATTCATGGGCTAATTGCAAGGTCTGCACGGCAAGTTGGCGCAACTGGTCGGCGGTGTGTTGGAACATATTTTTTCCTATTCGTAAATCGTCTGAAGGCGCATTTTAACGGGTTTCAGGCAGCCTGAAAATAGAACTGCTTGACTTCACTCAATTTTAATTTTACAATGCGCGTCTTCTAGTGTTGTAAATATGGTTTAGGCAGCTTTTTTAATCAAAAGTCTGCCTAAAAAATTGTCAATTTTTATTCAAGGAATATGAATCGCAAATGAAGAAATATTTGTATATCGTATTCGCTTTGTTCTCGATTATCTTCGCGCTGCCTTCTCATGCGGCAAAAGCCCAGTCGCATTACCAGCGCGAAGTAAATTGTATGGCAACAGCGATTTTTTATGAAGCACAAGGTGAGCCGTATCGCGGTAAAGTAGCGGTTGGCAATGTGATTATTAACCGAATGCGTTCGGGTTTGTATCCCAAAACGGCGTGTGGCGTGATTCGTGAACGCGGTCAATTTCAATGGGTGCATAACCATAAATTGCGTAAAAAACGCGTCTATTCCGCTAAACGCCATCAAAATATTCACAATTTAGCCAATTCATTGTATCGTGAATATAAAGCAGGCAAACGCAAAGATGTTACTCGCGGTTCGCTGTTTTTCTCATCAAACGGCGTACGCCCAGCACCACGCGCGGTGAAAAGTGTGAAAATTGGTCGTCATCAATTTTTTACATTGCGCGGATTTAATAAATTTAAAAATTACGCATAATAGATTGTATCGATAGAAAATATTTCAGGCAGCCTAAAAATGAATTTAGGCTGCCTGAAATTTTATCCAAGCCAATCAAATATTATTCAGGAATACGCAATACTTGACCAGGGTAAATTTTGTCTGGGTGAGACAACAATGGGCGGTTTGCCTCAAAAATTTTGTTGTACTCATTGGCGTTGCCATACATTTCTTTGGCAATTTTTGACAAGGTGTCGCCTGATTTCACGGTGTACATGCGAGATTCTGGCTCTGGTTCTTGTACGGTGATGTGGTCAATCACTTGGGCAACGTGTTGTACGTTACCTGCTGCCAAAATGGCTTTTTCGCGCTCGGCTTGGTTTGGCGCAGTACCTGTCAATTCTACGGTGTCGGTGTCGCCATTGTAATTTACGGTCAAACCTGTGATGTTGGCGTTTTCTTGGATACGCGCCAGTAATTGGTTGGCAATTTCTTGCGCTGCTGGCTCGGTCGGCGCAACAGGCTCTTCGGTGCGATTGAAAATTTTGTCGCCAATGTCTTTAGCAAAATCAAAAATACCCATGATATGTCCTTATTAAATAAGTGGTGGAAAAATTTATTTAAAAAAATCGCCCATGCCAGCAGGTAAACCTGCGGTAAATTGCGACATACGCGATGATGTTAAATCTTCAGCTTTTTCATAAGCATCGGCAATCGCTGCCAATACCAAATCTTCTAGCATTTCTTTATCATCAGCAGCTTGTACAATCAGTTCTTGGCTGATGTCAATTTTGTGGACAACGTGATTGCACGTTGCGGTTACTTTGACCAAGCCATTACCTGCTTGTCCTTGTACTTCGGTTTGTGCCAATTCGGCTTGCGCTTTTTTCATGTTTTCTTGCATTTTTTGCGCTTGTTGCATCAAGCCGCCCAATCCTGCTTTACCAAACATATTCAATCCTTTAAATTTAAAATACGAACGTTTCAGTTTTTTTCTATGAAGAACGCACCGTTTCGTGCCACTCACCTAAAAGCGTGGGTGCGGCGGCAAGACGCCGCGTTCTGGCAAATATTCAACTAGCCTTGAAAGATGATTTGAAACGTGATGAAATCATTAAAACGTGATTATACGGAATTTGTGTGATGGCGCGTGTGTTTTTTGCGGAAATTTGCAATTTGTGGCAAAAAGCATTCAACCAAATACAGGCGTTCGCCTTCCCAATCAAACCACGACCGCCGCGCCAACAGGTTGTGATTTAATATGGCAAATTGAATCGGACTGCGCGAAATATTCAGGCTGCCTGAAAACAAAATTGCCCCCAACGGCGTGGTGCCGCAATGTAAAATCTCACGCCAACGCGATGTCGGTTCACACAAACTCATCGCCTCCACCACCGCCACATCGTTTAGACACAGGCTCACACGGCGCGAAAACATGGTTTCAGGCAGCCTGAAATCATCAAACGCCCACCACGATTGTGTTTCGCCCAACTGATGAAGTTGCACCGAAAACACCGCTCCCAAATCTGACAACGCCGCCGTTAATGATGTGGCTTGCGCCAATTCGCTTAAATCAGCGTGTGTGGTTAAAGGAAATGTGTTTTGCCAAATAAATGTTGTCATATCAATATGATAAAAGCCGCCTAAAAATGAAGTTTCCCTCTATTTTCAGGCAGCCTGTTGATTAAAATAAAAAGATTACAGCAATACGCGGCGGAAATCTTTCAACAACTGCGCCAAGTAAACGGTAAAGCGCATACCTGCCGCGCCGTCAATCACGCGGTGGTCAAACGACAAGCTCAATGGACACATCAAACGTGGCTCAAATTCTTTGCCATTCCACACAGGTTTCATTTGCGATTTGCACACGCCCAAAATCGCCACTTCTGGCGCGTTCACGATTGGCGTGAAGCTGGTGCCACCGATACCGCCCAAGCTAGAAATGGTAAAACATGCGCCTTGCATTTCTTGTGGTTTCAATTTGCCTTCGCGGGCTTTTTTGCTCAATTCTGCCAATTCTTGGCTGATTTCTTTCAAGCCTTTTTTGTCCGCGTCTTTAATCACAGGCACGACCAAACCGTTTGGTGTGTCAGCCGCAAAGCCGATGTTGTAGTATTTTTTCAATACCAAATTGTCGCCGTCCAAAGACGCGTTAAACTCTGGGAATGCTTTCAACGCGCTTACAGAGGCTTTGATGATGAATGCCAATGGCGACACTTTCACGCCTGCTTTTTCCCATTCTTTGTTCAACTGAACGCGGAAGGTTTCCAAGTCGGTCATGTCGGCATCTTCGTTTACGGTAACGTGTGGAATCATCACCCAGTTGCGTGACAAGTTTTGACCTGAAATTTTCTTAATGCGCGACAATTCTTTAACTTCAATTTCGCCAAATTTGCTGAAATCCACTTTCGGCCATGGCAACAAGTCCAAACCACCGCCCAAAGACGCGCCAGCAGCCGCAGGTTTCGCTGCCGCGCCACCATTTTGCATCACGCCTTTTACGAATGCTTTCACGTCTTCGGCGGTAATACGACCTTTCGCGCCGCTGCCTGAAACCAAGCTCAAATCCACGCCCAATTCACGCGCCAATTTGCGAGTTGAAGGGCCAGCGTGTGCTTTGGAGAAACCTTCTTCGTTTACCGAACCGTAAGCTGCAGCCACGCCAGACGCTACAGGTGTTGGCGCAGTCGCAGGAGCAGCCACAGGCGCAGGTGCTGCCTGAACAGGTGCAGCAGGTGCAGCAGGTGCAGGCGCAGCCGCTTGAACGGGCGCAGGAGCAGCCGCAGCCGCGCTGCCTGAAACTTCAATAATCAACGCGCCTTCAGATACTTTGTCGCCCACTTTGATGTGAACGGCAGTTACCGTGCCAGCTACGGTGCTTGGCACGTCCATAGTGGCTTTGTCGGTTTCCAAAGTGATTAAGGTGTCGTCCACCGCAACGGTGTCGCCCACTTTCACTTCTACCGCAATCACGTCCACATTGCTATGACCGCCAATATCAGGCACATTCACTTTGGCTGCTGCGCCGCTTGCCGCAGGGGCAGGAGCTGCTGCTACGGGAGCAGGTGCCGCTTCTTGTTTCGGAGCTTCTGCTTTGGGTGCTTCGGCAGTGGCTGCGCCACTTTCTACCACCAAAATCACGCTGCCTTCTGATACTTTGTCGCCAACTTTAATGCGCAATTCTTTGACTACACCAGCCGCATCAGCAGGTACGTCCATGGTTGCTTTGTCGGTTTCCAAAGTAATCAGGGTATCATCAACCGCGATGGTATCGCCTACTTTTACTTCTACGGCAATCACATCTACATTTTCATGTCCGCCAATATCGGGGACTTTGATTTCAACTGTACTCATTAAATTCAATCTTTCTATTTGTTTTGATTGGAAAACGCTATTTCAGGCTGCCTGAATGAATGATGTTTCCATTTCAGGCTGCCTGAAAATAATGATTTATTGTTTCCAACTTGGTGCGGTGTCGGTTGCCACGCCATATTTATCAATCGCAACTTGAACCGTTTGTTTGTCCACTTTGCCTTGATTTGCCAATGCGTTCAATGCTGCAACGGCAACATGGTAGCGGTCCACTTCAAAGAATTTACGCAAATTCGCACGGCTGTCGCTGCGACCGAAACCGTCTGTACCCAACACCACCAATTCGCCATTTTCTTGCGGAATCGCGCTGCGGATACGTTCTGCAAAGCTGCGAATGTAGTCGCTTGATACCACTACTGGACCAGCATGACCTTTCAGCTGTTCGGTAACGAATGCTACTTTTTGTTCGCCAGTTGGGTGCAAGCGGTTGTAGCGTTCTACTTCCATTGCATCGCGGCTCAACAAATTGAACGATGGGCAAGACCAAATGTCGGCTTCCACGCCAAAATCAGCTTTCAACAAATCAGCAGCATGAATCACTTCTTCCAAAATCACGCCAGAACCCATCAACTGTACTTTTTTGTCAGATTTCGCGCCTTCGCGTAACAAGTACATACCTTTCAAGATGTCGCGTTCAATGTTTTCGCGTTGTGGCATGGCTGGGTGTTTATAGTTTTCGTTCATCACGGTCAAGTAGTAGAACACGTCTTCTTGTTCTACATACATACGGCGCAAACCGTCTTGTACAATCACTGCCAATTCGTATTGGTAAGTTGGGTCGTAAGACACGCAATTTGGAATCAAATCTGCTTGAATATGGCTATGACCGTCTTCGTGTTGCAAACCTTCGCCATTCAATGTGGTGCGACCTGCTGTACCGCCCACCAAGAAACCGCGTGCGTGCATATCGCCAGCCGCCCATGCCAAATCGCCTACACGTTGGAAACCAAACATTGAGTAGTAAATGTAGAATGGAATCATCGCGTAACGGTTGTTCGCGTATGAAGTGGCTGCGGCAATCCAGTCTGCCATCGCACCAGGTTCGTTAATACCTTCTTGCAAGATTTGACCGTCAATAGATTCTTTATAGAACATCAACTGGTCTTTATCTTGTGGCGTGTATTGCTGACCTTTCAAGTTCCAAATACCGTATTGGCGGAACATACCTTCCATACCAAATGTACGGCTTTCATCAGGTACAATCGGTACAATGCGTTTACCTAATTGTTTGTCTTTCAACAAGGTATTCAAAATACGCACAAACGCCATGGTGGTAGAGAATTCGCGGTCGCCACTAGATTCTAATTGCGCGTCAAATACAGACAAGGCAGGTACGGGCAAAGGTTCAGTCGCTGGATTACGCGCTGGCAAATAGCCACCCAATGCGTTGCGGCGTTCACGCAAATAACGCATTTCTTCGCTATCTTCTGGGAATTTGAAGTATGGCAAATCGCCGCTGTCAATTTGTTCGTCTGTTACTTGAATATTGAA
>JBHARQ010000071.1:0-13856 GCA_041831015.1 Simonsiella sp.
ATTATTTTTTCATATTTTCTGCAATAGAATCAAGTGAATTAGCTACATAACCTAAACTATCCGCAATATTATCTGTATCTACTGATACAGAAAAATCCATATAATTCAAACGTTCAGCAATAGCACGTAAATACATACCTGCTTGGTCTAATGCAGCAGCCTGCAGAAAATGACCAATTAATTCAGGATGTTTTTCAGCATATCCTTCTCCCAAAGTACCATCAATTTCTTTAACAGCTTTGGATAGCCAAAAAGAAGCTGTTCTTGCTGCTTGCTCTTCTAACATATCTGCGTTTGGAATCTTACTCATAATCCAATTTCCTATTCAAAAAAATTTAAATCTTACACGCACCACCTGCACAGCCATCGTCTTGCAAATCCGCTTGTACATCGTCTGCACCATCGCGTGTATTGTGATAATACAATGTTTTCACACCATATTTATACGCCGACAACAAATCTTTCAGCATTTGGTTCATCGGCACACGACCGCCTTCAAAGCGTTTCGGGTCGTAGCTGGTGTTGGCAGAAATGGATTGGTCAATAAATTTTTGCATCACGCCCACCAATTTCAGGTAGCCGTCATTGCCACCCATTTGCCACAAGGTTTCATATTGTCCACGCAAACGCTCAAATTCAGGCACGACTTGTTTCAAAATGCCGTCTTTGGACGCTTTCACAGTTACCAAACCACGAGGCGGCTCAATGCCATTGGTCGCATTGGCAATTTGCGAACTGGTTTCGCTCGGCATTAAAGCCGTTAAGGTACTGTTGCGTAAACCAAATTTCACAATATCTGCGCGTAAAGTCTCCCAGTCCAAATGCAACGGTTCATCACAGAATTTGTCCAAATCCGCCTTGTAAGTGTCAATCGGCAACACGCCTTGCGAATAAGTCGTTTCGTGGAACAACGGACACGCGCCATATTCTTTCGCCAAATTCACAGACGCTTTGAGCAAATAATATTGCATGGCTTCAAACGTGCGGTGGGTCAAACCAATCGCGCTGTCATCGCTGTATTTCACGCCATTTTTTGCCAAATAATAGGCGTAGTTAATCACGCCCACGCCCAACGTGCGGCGGTTCATGGTGGCGATTTTGGCGGCTGGCACGGGATAATCTTGATAATCCAGCAGCGCATCCAAAGCGCGGACGGTCAAATCCGCCAAATTTTCAAATTCGCTCACATCGCTAATCGCGCCCAAATTGAACGCAGACAAGGTACACAGCGCAATTTCGCCTTTGTCGTCATTGATGTTGTCCAACGGCTTGGTCGGCAACGCAATTTCCAAACACAAATTAGATTGACGAACAGGCGCAACTTTCGGGTCAAACGGGCTGTGCGTGTTGCAATGGTCCACGTTTTGAATGTAAATGCGTCCTGTGCCAGCGCGTTCTTGCATGAGCATGGAGAACAAATCGGCAGCCGCAATCGTGCGTTTGCGAATGTTGGGGTCGTTTTCGTATTGCGTGTACAGGCGTTCAAATTCGTCTTGGTCAGCGAAAAAGGCTTCATACAAGCCCGCCACTTCATTAGGCGAAAACAGCGTAATATTTTGATTTTTAATCAAACGTGTGTACATCAATTTGTTGATTTGTACGCCATAATCCAAATGGCGAACGCGATTTTCTTCTACACCGCGATTGTTTTTCAACACCAGCAAACTTTCCACCTCAATATGCCAAAGTGGGTAGAACAAAGTCGCTGCACCACCGCGCACACCGCCTTGTGAACACGATTTCACAGCAGCCTGAAACATTTTGAAAAACGGAATGCAGCCTGTGTGTTGCGCTTCGCCACCGCGAATTTCGCTGCCCAAACCGCGAATGCTGCCAGCGTTAATGCCAATGCCTGCGCGTTGCGACACATATTTCACAATCGCGGACGTGGTGGCGTTAATGCTGTCCAAGCTATCCGCGCACTCAATCAACACGCAGCTTGAAAATTGGCGCGTAGGCGTACGCACGCCCGCCATAATGGGCGTAGGCAATGAAATTTTGAATTGCGACACCGCGTCATAAAATTTCTTAATATAATTCAAGCGCGTATCTTTTGGATATTTTGCAAACAAACACATCGCCACCAAAATATACAAAAATTGTGGGCTTTCATAAATTTGTTTGGTAACGCGGTTTTGCACCAAATATTTGCCTTCTAATTGCTTCACAGCAGCATACGAGAAAGTCAAATCTCGGTCGTGGTCAATATATTGATTTAATTCATCAAATTCTTCGCGTGTGTAATCTTGCAAAAGGTGTTGGTCGTATTTGCCGTTTGCCACCAATTTGTTCACATGGTCAAACAAATGCGGTGGATTGTATTCGCCATACGCGATTTTGCGTAAATGGAAAATCGCCAAACGCGCTGCAAGATATTGATAATCTGGCGTTTCTTCGGAAATCAAATCGGCGGCGGATTTGATAATGGTTTCGTGAATGTCTTTGGTGTGAATACCGTTGTAGAATTGAATGTGCGATTTTAATTCCACCTGCGACACCGATACATTATCCAAACCCTCTGCCGCCCAATCTAATACGCGATGAATTTTTTCTAGGTCAATCGGTTCTAATCGTCCGTCTCGTTTGGTAACTTTGAGTGTGCTTGTATTCATGTGTCGTGTCCAATTTGTAAAGATTGCGTGAGCCGTTATTGCGGCGGCAGGAAATAGATTTTTGGGGATAATACGTTTTTTCAGGCAGCCTGAATAGCTTGACAAATCATAAGCTATTCAATGTGAAAGGCTTATTTTTTATCTTTTAAAAACAAATATTAATCGCATAACTTTGAATTGTTGGGTGAAAATTTGCTTAAAAATGTGGCAAAAATTAAACAGTTTTGAGCCATCATGCCTTCTTATTAAAATGAAATTTATTTTGATATTTTTAAATTTCATTGTGAATTTAATTAAATATATTCAACAAATTAAGAAAAATCAGGGCGGATATCCAATCCGCCCCATTTTTCATATAGAAATCGTATCAACGAATGCTACTGCCCACACGTTTCATATCGCCAAAATTCATCCAAATAAAGAATGCTTTACCAACAATTAAGTGGTCATCAACAAAGCCCCAATAGCGGCTGTCTGCGCTATTATCACGGTTATCGCCCATGGCAAAATATTTGCCTTCTGGTACGGTGCATTTGAAACTGCTGCCATCTTCTGCAAATTCGCAATGGCGTTTTAAATCGTTACCGCCTTCAAAGTAGTTGTATTTGGGCATTTCGCGTGATAAATAGTGTACTGCGGTGCGAACATTAACGGGCGGCTGACCTTCATCTTTTAAAATATCAAATTCACGTTGACCAAATTGTGAGCGATACATTTCGCTTTCTAAACGAATATTGGCATCAAAATCATCAGCATAATCGTATGAACCAACGTGGGTGTCGTTTTCAGTAACGCCATTAACCGTTAATATTTTATCTTTATATTCAATCACATCTCCGCCCACAGCCACAATGCGTTTGATGTAATTCACTTGTGGCTGTACAGGATAATTAAATACAGCCACATCGCCACGCTCCACTTGACCTGTGGGAATGGCAACGGTATTCAACACGGGAATGCGAATGCCATAAGCAAATTTATTCACCAAAATAAAATCGCCTTTTACCAACCCAGGGCGCATGGAGCTAGATGGAATTTGGAACGGCTCGGCAATAAAGGTTCGCAGCACAAACACCACCGCAATAATGGGAAAAAATCCTGCCATGTAATCACGGAAATGGTTGTTATCTAATGAAGTTTTGTCTTTTCGTGCCAGCTTTGCCCATGTCCATATCGCGCCTGTAAACAGGGTAAATGTGAGTAATACGGCGGTAAAACTCCATGCTAAACCCGATGACAGCACGCCAAATATGCCTATCATCAGCAGTAAATAGCCCCATTGTAAAGCACTACCCCATTCACCGTCTGTATTGCGTTGCTTGCTGCCTGAAAACAACATGACCGCGCCTGCAATCATGGCACCAATCGCAGCATAAGTTATTGTATTAAATTCCACTTTTTATCCTTAAAATGAAAGATTCAGGCAGCCTGAAAGAATCGTATTCAGGCTGCCTTAAGCAATTTAAGTGTATTTTAACTGATTTTGCCCTTTTTGGCTTGAAAACTACGTTTCAGGCTGCCTGAAAATTCATTTTCAGTTTTATATTATGAAGTTAATTTGACAATTCACGTTTCAATGCTTCTTGTTCTTTGGCTTTTGCCCACTCACATTGTTTGATATCGCGCAACACGCAGGTCAAATCAAACACATTGTTTTCATTCGGCACCACCGTAAACACAGGCTGACGCGAATACACAATCTGACTATCCGCATACAAACGCAAACTCTTTGGTTTACCCAACAATTTCGCCACATCTTTATCCCATTCAGCAGGCAACATCATTTTAGAACGTTTCGCCACCAAACGCCCTTTGCGGTCTAAATACACATCTTCCACCACACGAATGCTGCGTAATGTTTTGACAAATTCCAACGTCTTATCATTCGCTTTTGCTTCTGCTTTTTCTACATCGCTCATGATGGTTTCCACGCTGGCAAATGCCTCATTATCGCGTTTGCGCTTATCGGCATTGGCAATTTGTTCGGCGAGCGATGGTTTTTGAGAACCGTCTGATTGAGCATCATCACGGGTTTTGCTTGTGCTGTCAGATTTTAATTTCGCTAACTTTTCTGTTAATTCACGTTCATGCTTCAACATTTCATCTAGAAAATTCAACGTTTTTTGATAATCTTCCGCGCTCACGCCTGATTGCGAACCTTGTTGTGCCAATTCATCGCGCAATGCTTGCAAACTGGTTTCGCCTACTTTCACATAATCATTTAAATTCAAATTGCTGCGAATGCGTTGCACCGCTTTGGCTTGTTTACCAAATTCATCCATTTCCATTTTGGTAAATGCCTGCGCGGGCAAAGTCGCATAACCGCGCTGCATCGCCGTTGGCATCGCTTTATAAATATTTTCCAATGGCATACGATTTTTCTGTTCTGCCGATAATTTCAATGCCACCAAACGATTATCTACTGCTGGAATATCCACCGCCTCCAAAATTGGGTCAATCCAAAATGTTAAGGCTTCAGGGTCTGCATACACCGCGCCCTCTTTCAAATCCACCAACATGGGCAATTTGGTCGTACTAGAAGATAAACGCGTTTTCATTTGAAATTCAGGCACCAACTCCACCCGACCATTGGGCAAATCCACCGCACCCGAATAAGGCACCGCAAACGCGCCCAACCAACGTTCACCATATTTATTCAAAATATGGCGCATTTTTTCATCTTTAGATGGTTGATTAAGCAGATTTTGGACTTTTTCGCTATCAGATTGGCTGGCAACGGCTGTCAGCAAATTAACCGCTTCATTTAGTTTTAATTCATTCACACCAGCATTCAAATTTTCATCATTGGCATCTTCTTCCAATGCAAAATACGCTTTGCCTGTGAAATTATAACGATTGTCATGCGACACTTGGCGCACCATGGCTTGACTAAACAATTCATTCGCAGGTGCCTCTTTCGCCACGCTGCTACACGCACTAGCCAGCAATGATGCCACCATCATTGCACACCATTTTAATTGAGCTATTTTCATCATCATTCCCATTTTTTATTGAAAAAACAAAATTATAATCAAATTATTAAATTTTGTAAAAAAAGCTGCCTGAAAACGTTGTATCTGTTTTCAGGCAGCTTTTTTTTATTTAGATTTAATTAACGTTTTGCTTTCCACATACCGTGATAAGTGCTTTTGCCAAACGCATCGTTATGAATGGATTCTGTGAAAATATAATTTTGTACGCCAATATCCAAAGTGCGGAATGCCAAATCATTTGCCACTTTCTGCTCGCCATTGCCATAAAGCGGGTCAAACAGCTCAATCAGCCAATCGGTGCTAACAGGCAAATGCTCCAACAATTTGGATTTACGCAATAAATCTTGATAAGTAAACCCTTTTTGTCCACGAATCCAACCTTTGCTGTTAAACAATACGGTAAACAACACTTTAGGCGGAATCGCTGCACGAATCAAACCGTAATATTCCTGCTTTTCATCTTTACCGATTTTGTCTGATTGCGCCACAAATTTCAGCAAACGGTAGAGTGTAATCAGATAAGGTTTCACACTCGTATTGCCATCAATCAGTTTTTTCAAGGCTTTTTCAAAACGCGGCGTGTCGTCCAAACGATTTTGTGGTTGCAAAAAGGCTTGCAATTTATCAAACGCTGCTTCGGCTTTCATTGCGCGTTCATCATTGGTTGCTTTGCGCTGATTGATGATATGGTGCGCCTCTTCCAATGCTGCCAGCAATTCCGTTTCATGTTCGGCATGATGGCTGAATTTTTTCAGGTGTTCGCCAAAATGTTTGTCTTGATAATTATGCTGTTTCCATTGCTGCAAAATGCTCATCAATTTGATGCCATTGTCCACCAATTCATCATTATTGATGCGGTTAAACAGGTACAATTTCAAAATATGGGCATTTAATTGGTCTAATTCAGCAGGCGAAATTTGATTGAGTAATTCATTGTGCTGACGCAATAAGGTATTGAAAAACTCATCAAAATCTTGATTATCCTGACGTTTGTAAGTCATAAAGCTGAAGCTGGTGACACCAATGGCTGCAATCAGCGTTCCCAATGCAATCGTCAATTTCATCAAATCCAATTTGGCTGCATTAGCTGCATCCCAAAAAATCCATGGTTGATGTGGTTGGAAATAAATCGGGCTGTTTTGTGCCAACATCATCATCAGCATGGTGATGCCCAAAATTAAAATCGCTCCTAAAAACCACGTTACCAGTTTTAAGAAAAGTTGCATAATATTATCCAGTTAGGTTGATGTCATTGATTTTCACTGGGCGCGTGTTTTTCAGGCTGCCTGAAAATCAAAACGCATCATTAATCACGTTGCGAAACCATCACAGGCAATCCGCGCACGGCTGCCATGGTTTCATCGGTTTTTTGTTGATATTTTTTCAATGCTGCTAAATCGGCTGCTGCCAATTTGGGGGTTGGCAAGGCAATCGCCGCAGGATTGACGTGTTGTCCATTAATTCGCACTTCGTAATGCAAATGTGGCCCAGTGGAACGACCCGTTGTCCCCACCAAACCAATCACATCGCCTGCACGAACGCGCGTACCGACATTCACACCGCGCACAAAGGCGTTCATGTGTCCGTATAATGTTTCCACACCGTTGTCGTGCATCAACATGATGGTGTTGCCGTAACCGCCTTTCCAACCTGTGAACGTTACCACGCCATCGCTGGGGGCGAGAATGCGTGTGTTGGTTGGTGCGGCGTAGTCAATCCCTGTGTGCATCCGAATGCTACCCAACACGGGGTGGCGGCGAATACCGTAAGGCGATGAAATGCGTTTGAAATTTTCAATCGGCTGACCCGAAAAACCGTGTCGGAGGGAATCGCCGCTTTCATCGTAATAGTTACCGCCTGTGTCGCCATGTTCAAAATAGTAGGCGCGGTAGGTTTTGCCTTTGGTGTGTACTTCGGCGGCGAGTATGTCGCCTGTTGCCACTTCTTGTCCACGGAAATAGAGGCTTTCGTAGAGCAAGCTGACGGTGTCGCCTTCGGCTAATTCATCTAAATTAAATTTATCGCTAAAAATTTCTTTTAATGAGGTGCGAATTTCTACAGGTACACCTGCACGAGATAACGCACCTGACGATGATGAGGTAATCACCACCGAACGCAATGATGGCATGGTTTCCATGTCAATATTGCTGGTATTGAGTTGCCATTTGCCGTTGATACGTTCAATGGCGGCAAGGTTGCGTTCGCCGTTGTCGTCATCGCGGAAAAATTGGATGTCGGTTACGTCGCCCACGGAATCTACGCGCGCACTCACGATTTGTCCTGCGCGTAATTCGAGTGTTTTTAAGTCAATTGGGCTGTTTTGGGTAAAATTTTGTATGCTGCCTGAAGTGACCCCCAGACGTTGCAATACCAAAGCGAGTGTATCGCCTGTTTGCACTTCTTCATCGCGCCAATAGCTGCTGGCACTGCTGGTAATGTTTAATTTGGGCATGGGCAAATCTTGTACCACACGCTCGGTTTTATAGGCTGCCGCAATCGGCAAATCTGGCTGGCTCACGGTTGCTAATGCCACGCCTGATGCGGACAATGCAATCAACAGTAAACCATAACGTTTTTTGAAAAAAGTTTTACTCATAAATTCTTAACTATTTGTTGTCAAACAAAATGATGTGCAGACAAACCGCAATATTAGCAGTTTTTTGAATGTGTGTGGTGGAATTTTTGCTTGTTTCTCAATTAGCTGCTTTAGGCGAGTGGGCAAAAATGGGGTTTCATCGGCTGCTTGCGTGGTTTTTCAGGCTGCCTGAAAGGTTGAAAATGGTTTGTGGATTTTTTGCGACATTTTTGCTTTTTTTGGTGAATAAGGGTTGATATTTGAATTTATCATCTGTTGGTGGTGGCGGTATTTTTTGGTTTGCCACAACCCTAAAGCGTGGGTGCGGCGGCAAGACGCCGCGTTCCTGTCAAAAAATCAGGCTGCCTTTCGGTATATATAGCTGATTCAATTTTAAATCGCTACAAGGCGGCGAGCCGCAGATAGTACAAATAGTACAGCAAGGCGAGCCAACGCTGTAGCGGTTTAAAAGTGAATTAGCTATAGCAAAATTTAAATGGCGTATTTGCAAAATGGCGACGAGCCGTCGCCGCTCCATTTTTGTCATGTACTGAAAAACTACTTGAAAAAGCTACACCAACTGTTCGCCCCAATGGAGTTTTTGTCGCAATGTGCCATAGTATTGGTAGTGCATGGGTTGAATCACGCGCAATAGGTGTTCGTAGCGATATAGGATGATTTTGTCCATGCTTTCTACGTCAAAATAGGTTTGTCCATCGTAATGGACTCGTGCATCCGCCGCTTTGGTAATGAGTATTTCAATTTGGCAGGCATCGGAAATGACAATCGGGCGATTGGTCATGGATTGGGGACATACTGGTACCAGCGTGAAGGCGTGTAAACCCGATTGTAATATCGCGCCGCCTGCCGCCAAGGCATAAGCGGTTGAACCCGTTGGCGTGGACACAATCAAGCCATCTGAACGCTGACTATAGACAAATTGTTGATTGATAAATACTTCAAATTCAATCATTTTGCCTGCTAAACCGCGTGAGAGCATCACGTCATTGAGTGCTAAATCTTGGAAAATGTCTTGGTCGCCGCGCTGGATTTTGGCTTGCAGCAAAATGCATTCTTCGGTCAAGTAGTTGCCCATGAGAATGCGTGAGAGTTCTTCAATCATGTTTTGCTGCGGCACTTGTGATAAAAAGCCGAGATGTCCTAAATTCACACCCACTAATGGCACGCGATACGGTGCCACTTCTCGCGCAGCCGATAGGAATGTGCCATCGCCACCCAATACGATGATTAAATCGCATTGTTGCGCCAATTCTGTTTTGCTCGCCATGTGGCTTTCAGGCAGCCTGCTGTTGGCGGCAAGTTGCCCTTCGGCGACGCTCACTTCGTCCAGATACACTTCTATTTGTTGTTGCTGCAAAAAGTGTATTAATGTGGAAAGCGTGTCGGCAAGGTCAGGCGTATCTGGGCGCGTAATCACACCCACGCGGCGATATAAACTCATCATCTTATTTATTAAACCCAGTTAGCAAAAAATTGGCACGCGTCATTTAATTTACAATGTCCCAGCCATGCAATCACGCCAATACACACCATGCTGGCAGCATACAAGCCAAAGGCTTTAGGCGAACGCGCTGGACTACGCATACTGAAAATGCCCAATACAATATACACCACCACCAATAATAATTTTACCCCCAACCACGGCGCAGCACCAAATGGCGACCATTTCGCAATCGTCATCAACATCATGCCTGAAAACAATAAAAATGTGTCATTGATTGGCGGCAAAATGCGCCATGCCAAATGAAACGGTTGTTCAGGTTTCATCATTTTCAGCCAAAATCGGATGTTGAATAACAAAACGCTCAATAAAATAAACAGCCAATGGGCGTGTTTAATATGGGGATACATTTCAGCCATGATTCACTCACTTTAATTTAAATTTAAAAAATTGAAAAATAGGGATTATTTTTAATTAACCCTGTTGTACTGCCAACTGCAAAATCGCCTCCCGATTAGAAGGCGAAAATACGCGCTCTGCCGCCGAAACCGTATCCAGCCATTGATAAGCCGTATGTTCTGTTAATCTAATCGCTTGATGCGGCGAAATTTGCGCAGCAAACCAATGTTCCACATTGCGCGTTACCCCATCAGCATAACGATGTCGCCAATGCGGATAAATTTCATATTCCGTTTGCATTGCCCAATCATGCAATTCATGCGCTGCCAAGACAATGCCTGTTTCTTCCGCCACTTCGCGCAAAGCCGTTTGAAACGGCGTTTCTCCCACTTCCAAGCTGCCTGTAACCGATTGCCAAAAACCAGCACGGTCAGCGCGTTCCAATAACAAAATATTGCCAGCACCATCGTGCAGCACGACCAATACCGAAATCGGTTGTTTTACAGATTTTTGAGACGGCATAATGATGAATTCACAATAAAAATGGCATTATAATACGATTTATCCCATTTCGTGCCAATCCAATGGCGCAGACACTTTATCCACATTCCATCATGCGCCAAGTAAATTGCCCACATTTTTTGTGGATAACCATGTGGATAGCTTGGCGCAAATACTTAAATTTGCTTTCGGCTGAAGACCTAGCTTAATTTTGCCTATTTTTTGTGCAAAATTAATTTAATTAAATCAATTATTTAAAATACACACTTTGATTTGTAAAATAAAATTCACACTTGACAAATTTCAAAATAAATTCCGCATCCACTTGTGTATAAACTCATTGAATCAAACCATTCATCACAACAAAACGCCCTACGTTTTCACACGCAGGGCGTTGCTCTATATGAATAAAATGCTTTCAGGCTGCCTGAAAATGATTAATTCAACTCTTTTGCCAAATACAACCATGTTTCCACGACCGTATCTGGGTTCAGAGACAAGCTTTCAATGCCCTCTTCCACCAACCATTTCGCAAAATCTGGGTGGTCAGATGGACCTTGACCGCAAATACCCACATATTTATTTTGCTTACGGCACGCAGAAATTGCCAAATTCAGCATCACTTTCACCGCAGGATTGCGCTCATCAAACGAGCTAGCAATCGTACCACCGCTATCGCGATCCACGCCCAATGTTAATTGCGTCATGTCATTAGAACCAATCGAGAAACCGTCAAAGTATTTCAAGAATTGTTCAGCCAATACCGCATTGCTTGGCAATTCGCACATCATAATCAAGCGCAAACCGTTTTTACCACGCTCCAAGCCATTTTCTTTCAAAATCGTGATGACTTGTTCCGCTTCAGTCAAGGTGCGTACAAATGGAATCATGATTTCCACATTGGTCAAGCCCATGTCATCACGAACACGTTTCAAGGCACGACATTCCATCGCAAAGCATTCTTTAAAGCTTTCAGAAACATAACGCGCTGCACCACGAAAGCCCAACATTGGGTTTTCTTCATGCGGTTCGTAAATATCGCCGCCAATCAAACCTGCGTATTCATTTGATTTGAAATCAGACATGCGGACAATCGCTTTTTTCGGATAAACCGATGCTGCCAAGGTTGCCACGCCTTCCGCGATTTTATCAACGTAGAAATCGGTTGGCGATGCGTAACCTGCGATGCGGTCGCGGATTTCATCTTGCAAATCTTCGTCTAATTGATCAAATTCCAACAAGGCTTGCGGGTGAATACCAATTTGACGGTTGATGATGAATTCCATCCGCGCCAAGCCAATCCCTTCGCTTGGAATGTGTGCAAAGCTGAACGCCAATTCAGGATTACCCACGTTCATCATGATTTTCACAGGCGATGCTGGCATATTGTCCAATGCGATTTCTTCTACCGCCACATTCAGCAAGCCATTGTAAATCAAGCCTGTATCACCTTCCGCGCAAGATACAGTAACTTCTTGACCGTCTTTCAGCACTTCAGACGCATTGCCACAACCCACAACCGCAGGAATACCCAATTCACGCGCAATAATCGCAGCGTGGCAAGTACGACCACCACGATTGGTTACAATCGCTGCTGCACGTTTCATCACAGGTTCCCAATCTGGGTCGGTCATATCGGTTACCAATACATCGCCAGCTTCCACCAAGTGCATTTCGTCTGCACCTTTCACCAAGCGAACTTTACCTTGACCGACTTTTTGACCAATCGCGCGACCTTCGCACAATACCTTGCGCTCACCCGTAATGGTGTAACGGCGCAAACTATTAGATTGATTTTCTTGAGATTTAACCGTTTCAGGACGTGCTTGTAAGATGTACAATTTGCCATCTAAACCATCACGACCCCATTCAATGTCCATTGGGCGACCATAATGCTCTTCAATAATCAAAGCATATTTTGCCAATTCCGTAATTTCATCATTGGTAATCGAGAATTTTTTACGGTCTGCCACAGGCACATCAACGGTTTGTACCGATTTACCTGCTTGCGCGTTATCGGTAAACGTCATTTTGATGAGTTTTGAACCCATGGTTTTACGCAATACGGCTGGTTTACCTGCGCGTAAAGTTGGTTTGTGAACATAAAATTCATCAGGATTCACTGCACCTTGCACCACCGTTTCGCCCAAACCGTATGATGAAGTGATGAATACCACATCTTCAAAACCGCTTTCGGTATCAATCGAGAACATCACGCCTGACGCGCCCGTATCAGAACGCACCATGCGTTGCACACCAGCAGACAACGCCACCACATCATGCTCAAAACCTTTGTGAACACGATAGGAAATCGCACGGTCATTGTACAAAGACGCAAACACATGATGCATTGCCTCTTTCACATTTTCCAAACCATGGATATTCAAGAATGTTTCTTGCTGACCCGCAAATGATGCGTCAGGCAAATCCTCCGCCGTTGCAGAAGAACGCACGGCAACTGAAATGTCTGCGCCATCAGCATCGGCAACCATTTTATTCCATGCCGTTTCAATTTCGGCATTTAATTGCTCTGGGAACGGCGTATCCAAAATCCATTGGCGAATTTCTTTGCCGACACGTGCCAATTCCGCCACATCATCAACATCCAATGATGCCAACGCAGCAGAAATGCGGTCTGCCAAACCCTCATGTGCCAAAAATGCACGATATGCCTCAGCAGTGGTCGCAAAACCACCAGGGACGCGTACGCCTTTTTCGGTCAGTTGAGAAATCATTTCGCCCAAAGACGCGTTTTTACCGCCCACGCTTTCCACATCGGTCATGCGTAGGTTTTCAAACCAGATAACGTATTGAGACATGTTTTTGCATCCTTTCGCTGTTTTGTAAAGATAAGGTTACAATGAATTCAGGTTTATTGTAGTATTTGTTGGGCGAATTGTCATGTTTTTTTATGAAATTTTTTTTCAGGCTGCCTGAAAAATAAGGAATTTTATTGATGTAGCGCAATGAAATTTTAAGACTATTTAGATTAACTAGCGCGAAAAATAGGCGATAAATTACGTTAAATTTGCAATTTTATTAATATAATCAGCGATATTTTGAGCTTTTTTGCCATCATTTTAACGATTTTGTAATGAGATGTAATTTTAAGGCAGCCTTTCGGTACACGACAAAATTTAAATAGCACAACATGGAGCGGCGACGGCTCGTCGCCAACGATTGAATTTTATCAAAATGAAATTGATGGAATATTTGAAAAATGGCGACGAGCCGCCGCCGCTCCATTTTTGTCGTATATTGAAAGACAGCTTGAAAAAAATAAATAACCGATGTTTTGACGGGAACGCGGCGTC